>JAGBBW010000057.1 GCA_017938285.1 Lachnospiraceae bacterium | reverse complement strand
TATCTGGTATGAAAGCCCAAACCTTCCAATATATCTATACTATATAATAATACTTGTAAATTCCATATTAATCAAGCATATTTTTTGATTTTTTTAATTTTTGTGATAATTGTTACTGTTCTTTCAAAATAACATCCGTATGCTCATTGTTATAATTGCGCATATCCAGTATACCTGCCCGGCCTTCCATTGCCGCCAGTATTCCCGGCAGGGCATTGACCGCCTCATCATAATCTGCCTGCTTACCAAGCAGTATTTCAATATCATCTGCATACAGGGTAACTTCATATCCGGAATCGAATGCAATTTCCTGAACGCCAAGCTTCTTCTGATCTATCAGCTTTGTCAGCTGCAATATGGTATCGAACAGGCTTTCTTTCTGCACATTCAGCTTCTGGTACAGAACAATTTCACAAAATTCCAGTCCGGTAACAACCGGAATACCGTCCACCCTCCTGTCCAGACTTTCCACCACAATGCCGTCCTTGTCAAAATACATGTATTTTCCCATAATTACCACACAGCCGGTTACACGTTTTTCGTGTACAATCACCCTGGCGGTCTGCTGGTCCACATAGTCTATTTCATAACATTCGACAAATGGTATGGTTTCCTGTGCCATGGTATCGGACAGACAAAATAATGGTGTTAGCGAATTCCAGATTCCTCCACTGATTTTTTCCTGAAATTCTTCCTGCGTATACCGTGTTAATCCTTCTACGGTGATATGCTTCAGCCGGAACCTGCTGTATCCCCAGATTCCGGTCACCAGAACCACTACCATCCCAACAATCAGCGTTATCTGTTTCCCGGAAAGTATATTTCCTGCCATACTTCCCTTTTCTTCCTCAATTCTCATACTACCTCTAAACCTATCAACTATTCTCTATATTCTATCTGATTGGACACACCCAGTGCGATTCCCATCTCAATCAGCAAAGTAACCAGGGAACTTCCTCCGTAGCTGATAAACGGCAGCGGAATACCGGTAGACGGCATCGTATTCGTTACAACAGCTACATTAATCATAACCTGCACTGCAATGTGGGTCATGACACCTACCGCAATCAGACTGCCGTACAGATCCGGTGCATTGACCGCAATAACAAACAGTCTCCATAACAGCAGTAAAAACAGCAGAATAATGGCGACCGCTCCCACCAGTCCAAGTTCCTCACAGATTACAGAAAAAATCATATCATTATGGGATTCCGGAATAAAACCAAGTTTCTGGACACTATTGCCCAGACCTTTGCCCAGAATACCGCCGGACGCAATGGCATATAAGCCCTGCAGTGTCTGATAGCCCTTGGGATGGGTTTCCACGTTCAGCCACGCATCAATCCGGTCTCCCCGGAACCCTTCTGCCATAATCATGGCGGCGACTCCGGCAATTCCCAGGATAACGACTGCAACATAATAACCTTTTTTTCTGCTTGTAACAAACCCAATGACAAATACAATACCTGCCAGTACAATGGCTGTACTTAAATTTTCAATCAGAACCAGCGCAATCAGCGGACCTACCCGCACCAGAATCCCCACAAATCCCCACATGGAATCCAGCGCTTTTGGTGCCCTTGATGCCAGGTAAGCGGTCAGAAGCACCACGCAGATTTTTGTCAGCTCGGATGGCTGAAAACTGCCGATGCCCGGAATTTCCAGCCATCGTTTTGCACCCTTGATATTTTCACCTAAAAACAATACGGCAACCTGCAGCACTGCACATAACAGGTAAAGCAGGGTCAATGGTTTAATCTTTATCACCGGAAGCGGATGATTGGTAATACGGTAGTCAAATTTTGATACCACCACCATCAGAACCATACCGCCCACGGCAAATATCAACTGCTTCCGCAGAAAATACGTGGCATCGTTATAATATTTTGTTGCATTATAAGAACTGGTACTGTAAATCATGACGAGACCAAAGCACACGAGAAAAAAGGTCAGAAATAACAGACTGTAATCGTATGCCCTGCGTATTACAATTCTTCTTCCCCTCGGTTCTTTTGTTTCGGTTGTTTCCGGTTCTCTCTGCTTCATGCTGTCCTTCCTACTCTATGCTATGAACATATTCTTTGAACATTCTTCCGCGTTCTTCATAATTCTTAAACATTCCCCAGCTTGCGCAGGCCGGAGATAATAATACGGCATCTCCTTCTTCGGCATGGGAAACACAAAATGCCATTGCTTCTTCAAAGGTTTCCATCAGAACCACGGAAGCAACTCCCATCTTCTTTGCTGTTTCCGCAATCTTTTCCTTTGTCTGGCCAATCAGTACCAGATGCTTTACTTTCCCATCAAAAGCGGCAATCCACTCGTCATATTCCGAACCCTTGTCATATCCACCGCCAATCAGAAGAGTCGGTCTGCTCATGGCCTGTATTCCCTTAATGGCAGCGTCCGGATTCGTACCCTTGGAATCATTGTAATATTCTACGCCACGTTTGGTGGCTACGTACTCAATACGGTGCTCTACTGCATGGAAATTCATCAGTCCCCGGCGCAGTGCCTCCAGGGGAACCTGCATACAGAGGGCAGCTCCAATGGCCGCCATGGCATTTTCATAATTATGCCGTCCGATAATATGTAATTCTTCTGTTTTGCAGATTTCGGTCACTGCTCCATCCTTTGCATACAGAATCCGGTTGTCATCCAGATATAACCCTTCCTCCAGACGGGTTCTGCTGGAGAACCAGAGAATCCGGCAGGACAGCTCTTCTGCATATTCCCGGAGCATGGTATCCTCATAATTCAGGATACATGTCTGCTCTTCTGTCTGATGTTTTGCCACATTCAGTTTTGCCCTGGCGTAATTCTCCATGGTATAGTGACGGTTTAAGTGGTCCGGTGTCAGATTCAGTATCATGCTGACATCCGGCACAAAATCTTCCTGTACGGTTTCCAGCTGGAAGCTGCTGAGCTCTGCTACTGTTACGGCATTTTCACCAATCTGCCCTGCCATCTCCGTATAAGGAATACCGATATTTCCAACAACAAAAACCTCAGAAAAATACTGCTTCATAATTTCCCCGGTCAGCGCCGTTGTTGTCGTCTTTCCGTTTGTTCCGGTAATTCCGATAAACCTGCCTCCTGCAATCTGGTATGCCAGTTCTATTTCACCCCATACCGGAATTCCCTGTTCCTTTAAGGAGAGAATAAACGGCAGGTCGGTCGGCACGCCGGGACTTAACACCAGCAGTTCCGTATTCTTTGCAAGCTCCTTTGTAAATTCTCCACAGATAATAGGTACTTCTTTTCCAATACGTTCCACTACCTTTTCTTTCTCCAGTGCCTCATTGCTGTCATACAGAATGACATCTGCCTGCTGGTTTAATAAAAGCTTTGCTGCGGCAATTCCACTGATACCGCTTCCCACTACTGTTACTTTTTTATTTAAAAACATGGGAGCCTCCTTGCTGGTTTTATTTCTATTTGTAACTATCTTTCCTGATGTCCTGTCTTTCGATTATAACATACTCCTGTCATTCTGCAACCATGAAATTAGTATCATCCGGCAGAATTCCAAGATACGGAAGTACCATTTCAAATACCTCCGCCATGACCGGTGCTGCAATCGTACCACCGTAATACAGACCCTGCGGTTCATCAATAATTACCATGGCTATCACTTCCGGATTTTCCGCTGGTGCAAATCCAAGAAAAGAAGCAATATATTTTCCGCTCCGTCTTGGCAGTTTTTCTGAAGTAGCTGTTTTTCCGCCGATACTCATGCCTTCCAGATAAGCGTTACTGCCGGAGCCTTCGGAAACTACCTGTTCCAGAACCATTTTCATAATTTCCGAGGTTTCTTTGGACACCACTCCCGTTTCTCCGCACCCGTCTATCGTTTTAATCGTAACTCCTGCATTGTTGACGATTTCTGTTACAAAATGCGGTGTTACCCTGGTTCCTCCATTAATTACCGTACTGACTGCCGACATCAACTGCAGCGGGGTAATCTGGAATGACTGGCCGAACGATATGGTGGCAAGCTCCACCTCTCCTACCGCCTCTGTTTTATGCATAATGGAAGAAGCTTCTCCGGGAAGGTCAATTCCGGTCTTCTGGAACAATCCCAGCAGGCGGAATGTTTCATACATCTGCTCAATTCCGGTACGGGCACCAATTTCCATAAACGCCGGATTACAGGAATTCATAATCGCTTCCACAAAACTCTGGGTGCCGTGTCCTGTTGTCTTGTGACAGCGTATTCTGCGGTCTGCCACGATTTTATAGCCTGGACAGTGAAAACTGTCCTTCACTTCCAGCACTCCATGCTCCAGAGCCGCAGTTGCTGTAATTATTTTAAAGGCAGATCCCGGTTCATACGTGTCACTGATACAGGAATTACGCCACATCTGGTTCAGCAGCTCCGTCTTTTTTTCCTGGGTCAGTTCTGCTTCTGTATACGGTGCGGTGTAAATCTCCGTTAAATCATACGGATGGTTCAGATCATACTCCGGCACATTGACCATGGCGTACAATTCTCCATTCTGCGGATTCATCACAATAATGCTGACGCTTTTTGCCCCCTTTGCCTCCAGCACTTTCATCGCTGTCTGCTCTGCATAACTTTGTATCACCACATCCAGGGAAGTCCGGATACTGTTTCCGGCAATTGGCGTCACCATATTTTCTGCGGCATCCGGAATTTCCACGCCATGGGCTGTGGCAAGGGTCAGAATTTTTCCATTCTCTCCCCGCAGCCAGAAATCATACTTCACTTCCAGTCCAAGGATTCCCTGATTATCACTTCCGGTAAATCCTAAGACCTTGGAAGCCAGCGAATTATATGGGTAATAGCGGCGGTAGTCCTCATCTACCATAACACCATCCAGTTCATATGCACGGATACGGTCCGCAATTTCCTTCTCAACATTTGTTTTGATGGTTTCAATGGAGGAATATTTCTCCACCCGCTTTCTGACATAGGCCTCACTTAATCCAAGTTCCTCACACAGCACCCGTATAACCTGCTCTGCATCCGTAATCTGGTTATGTATGACAGAAATGGTACATACGGGCATATTATCTGCCAGCACCACGCCGTTCCTGTCATATATTTTTCCCCGTTCCGCCTTGATGGCACGTTCCCTTTCGTGCAGCTCCTGTGCCGCAGCAGAAAGAGCTCCGGAACCGGGAACCATGAGATAAAACAGACGGACCGCCAGCAGCACTGCCACAATGGAAATCACGGAAATTACCAGTAAAAGACTCCGCTTCTGAAATGTTTTTACCAAGTTCATGACAAAACCTGCACATGTTTCTTATCCTTTTATAAGTATTCACCAGAAGCGGCAATTATGTTTACTGCGGAAGCACATCTGCATTTTCTTCATTATTTTCCGGCTGGTAATCCGGATTATCTTCCTCATTTACCGTAAGGTCTTCTTCCGGAATCACTTCCACCCGGTAGTTGATTTCTCCTTCCGGATACATTTTAAGATATGGCAGTGCCTCTTCCAGAATCGCAGCAGCAAGTTCCGAAGCCGTTACAGCCCGGGACATCTTTTCCTCATCATGGGCTTCATCCACTACCACATACATAATAATCATCCGTTCCCTGGTTTCAACATAGCCAAGGAACGAAACAAGAAACTTCTCATCTTCACGGGGAAACTTCTGTGCTGTACCTGTTTTTCCCCCGATTACATACCCTTCTACCTGGGCCTGCTTCGCTGTACCTTCCGTTACGGTCAGGTACATGGACTCTTTGATAAACGCACTGGTTTCCGCAGAAACTGTCCGGGCTACTTCCACCGGCTCCATTTTTTCTATCGTGGCACCTTCTGCATTTTTTATTGCCATTACCACATGCGGCTCATAATAAGTTCCACCATTGACAAGAGAAGCAAAAGCAGCTGCCATCTGCACCATGCTTACCGTAAAAGACTGACCGAAACTACTGGTGGCAAGTTCGGTGTGGTTTAAATTGGACACCGGAATCAGTACACCGGTTGTTTCACCCGGAAGGTCAATTCCTGTTTTCCGTCCCAGAAGAAAATGCTCCTGGTAATCGTAGAACAGTTCCCTGCCCTCCTCTTTGGCAATCTGCATTAACGCATCGTTGCAGGAATACATCAGGGACTGGGCCAGACTGATTTTTCCGTGTCCCCGCGAGTTACTGCACTTTATGGAAATATCTCCTGGGAAATATTCTCTTCCGTCACAGACATATTCTGCATCCACATCTACAATCATTTCTTCCAGCGCTGCCGCAACGGTCATTGGTTTAAATGTCGAACCAGGCTCATAGGCATCGCTTATGCAGAAATTACGCCACATATTATATCTGGCAGTCATTATTTCTTCTTCTGACATAGCCTTCTGTTCTTCTTCCGTATAAAAGGCAGATAAATCTCTTGGAGCATTCAGATCATAACTGTAATTGGACTGCATGGCAAGAATTTCGCCATTATTGGCATCCATCATGACAACACCGACATTTTCCGCCCCTATCGTATTCAGAAACTCTTCTACATGCTTCTGTACCACTCTCTGGACATTAATGTCAATCGTGGAAACAATCTGGTTGCCATCCACTGCTTCCTTTACGGTCTTTTGTATATTCAGACTGGAATCATAGTAACCATAGGTTCTTCCGTTGGTTCCTGTCAGTTCTTCATCATAAAACTGTTCGATTCCATAAGTACCCACATCCCCCGACACGGTAAACCCAATAATATGGGATGCCACAGATTCATACGGATACGTTCTTTTGTATTCTTCTTCAAACCAGACACCTTTAATGTCACCTTTTAATGTCTTGTCCTGTTCTTTTTTTAATTTCCACGCTGCCTCACACTGGGTCATGAGTTCCTTTTCTTCATAAGACAACTGTTTTTTCAGTACGACATACGAACTGTTTGCTTTCTCTGCCAGAATGGAGCGCAGTTCCGTTTCATTCAGTCCATAAGCTTCCACCAGGGCTGCAATGGTCGGTTCAACGTTATCTTCATCAGACAGCAGAACCTTCGGGTCCAGAATCAGATGATACATCAGATCACTGGATGCCAGAACCTGCCCGTTTCTGTCCAGAATAGTCCCCCGCTGGTAAGGAATGACCGAAGAAATGTAACTTTGCTGTGCCAGCGCACTTTTTTCGTACTTATCCTCTCCGGATAACAATACCAGCCGAAAAATCAGCACAAAAAACATCAGTGCCAGAACACCATATACAAAAACAAGACTTCCCTGCATTTTCCGGGTCAGCTTCTTTATTTTCTTTTTTTTGGGCCGTTCTCTTTTTATCCGGTTTTCCTGCATATTTCCTCACATCTTATTCCGGGATATCCTGATACTGCCGGTAATATCCCTCTGCTTCATTATTGTAATAAAGAACCTCATTATTGTTTGGGTACACCATGCCAAGCACACCTACCGCCATCTGGTATACCGTTTCCAGATCATACTGCTCATTTTCCAGAACTGACTCCAGTGCGTTATTTTCCTTTTCCAGGCTGCTTAACTGCTGTTCCAGTCCCGATATGGATTTGTTTAACTGCACCACATCCGACTGCACCTTTAAGTAATTCACACAGACAAGCAGTGTCACTGCAATGGCACTCATTAAAAGCAGTGCAGAAATCAGATCGATTCCCAGACCTGTTTTAATGACCGGTTCCTCCTGCGGCTGTTCCAGTCTCCGTGGCCGCCGGACTTCTTCCTGCTCCGGCTCCCACTGCGGCTGCAGCTTCCGGACGGCAGAACCATTCTCATAGTCTGCCATATACTGATATTTACGTTGTTCCATAACAAGCCTCCCCAGGGTGTTTTCCTCTGCTACACCCTTCTTTTAACAAATCTTTATTTATATTTTTTCAAAAACTCTGAGTTTTGCACTTTTCGACCTGGAATTCTGCTCCAGTTCTTCTGCGGACGGCAGCACAGGCTTTCTTGTAATCACCTTTCCTTTGCTCTTTTTTCCGCAGACACAGACCGGGAATTCCGGCGGACAGGTGCATGGATTTTCATTGTCCCGGAATTTCACCTTCACAATTCTGTCTTCCAGGGAATGGAAGGTGATTACACACAGTCTTCCTCCCGGTGCCAGTAAATCTATCATGGCATCCAGTGTATTTTCCAGCACTTCCAGTTCCCGGTTCAGTTCAATACGGATTGCCTGAAAGGTCTTTTTTGCCGGATGTCCTGTGTTCATTCTGATTTTTGCCGGAATGGCAGCCTTGATTGCCTCGACCAGCTCGTATGTAGTCTCGATTG
>JAGBBW010000056.1 GCA_017938285.1 Lachnospiraceae bacterium | reverse complement strand
CCAGTCCGGTGCTATGCAGTGGATGGCCGGCAATGTAAACGCTACCACCGGAATTAAGGGTGTTGGCGACCTGCTTGGTAAGGCTATGCGTGGTAAAGTAACTGGTGAATCTGCAATTAAACCGGAGTATACAGGTGATGGTACGTTAGTACTGGAGCCAACCTATAAGCATGTTTTACTGATTGATACCGCAGACTGGGGCGGCAATCTTCTGTTAGATGATGGTCTCTTCCTTGCCTGTGATTCCAAATTACAGCATAAGGCTGTGATGCGTTCCAACCTTTCCTCTGCTATCGCTGGCGGCGAAGGCTTATTTAACCTTGGCATCAGTGGAAATGGTATTCTTTGTCTGGAGTCCATGTGTCCGAAGGAAGAATTAATCGAAATCGAATTAAAGGACGATGTGCTTAAGGTGGACGGCAATATGGCAATCGCATGGAGCGGCAGCCTGTCCTTCACAGTAGAACGTTCCGGTAAGAGCCTGATTGGTTCCGCAGCTTCCGGTGAGGGTCTGGTAAATGTTTACCGTGGTACAGGTAAGGTATTACTGGCACCTGTTTCCAGATAATAATTTGTTTTAAAAGATAATAAATTCCCCGGAGCAGGTATGAAATTTATTTTTATATCTGCTCCGGGGAGTTTTTATGATATGCTGTCATGTGGGGACAGTTCATCTGTATAGCCGAGTAAAAATAGTTCTTCCATGCGCTCCTGAAGCTTTTCTTTTCCGGCTTCATTTAATTTTTGAAAATTTACAAGTAATTTTTTTTCACGGGCAGTGACAGAAAAACTATCTTCTTCTGAGAGAACTCCACACATGTCGTTTAGAGATACCTGTAAAAAATTGCAGATGGTAAACAAGGTATCGATGTCAGGGGTGGCAACCCCTCGTTCCCAGCCGGACAAAGTGGTGACAGCAGTGTTAATGGAATCTGCCAATTGTTTCTGGGTTATTTTTCGCATTTTTCTATAGAAAATCAGATTTTTCTGAATATTTTCCTTCAGTTTTCTTTCATTCTGAGTGGTCATTTATATTCTCCCTTTCTGGTATATCGTCCGATAAAAAACGCATAGTTGTATATTTTCTTTATTATCTACACATTTATTCTACAATATACGAGTGTATCTTATCACAGCATTTTCGGAGTTTCAACAAAAAACTACTAAAAAATAGTAGAAAAAGATTGACAGTACTAAAAATTCGTAGTAAGATTTGAAAAGTACTAAAAAATAGTACTTTTGTGAGGACAGGAATATACTTCTATGGAGAAAGAGGTGTACATATGATTGGTTCCTATCTGAAAGTTTATATGAAAAACAATGGAATCAAACAGGGAGTTGTTTCTGAAAAAACAGGAATACAGCCTCATATTCTGGGTTCCATGCTGGATGAACAGCGGAAGATGGAAGTATCCGAGTATTATGATATTTGTGCTGCGCTAGGCGTGAGTCCAATCCAGATTGCACGGGAAGCAGGAGTATATTTTGTGCCGGAGTAACTAGACGAGTTATAAAATAACTTTTGCATGTGAGGTTTTAATGGAGAAATCAAAGGGATTCTGCACCATGACGTATTGCTTTCGATTATATTGTACGGAAACGGCATGGTTACAGGAAACAAAGAAAATTTACAATGAGGTTCTTCGGTTTTATTACGAAATTCTGGCAAAAGAGCCTGAGTTAAGGAACCAGGGAAAACAGCAACTATTACGGGAGCTGGAAATTATAAGTGTGGGTACAAAAGAAGTGAGGAATACAAAATATCCGGTAACTTTTGGAAAGGTGCCATTGTATTTCCGGCGGGCGGCAATTAACGATGCTATCCGGTTATACCGGAGTTTTGAATCTGGACAGGAGCATGGAACGAAACAGGCGAAATCCTTTCAGGCAAGTCCTGTGTATTACAAGGGAATGTATAAGGAATTTACTAAGGAATCTATCTGTCTCAAGTTATATGATGGACATCGCTGGAACTGGATTACGTGCAGAGTAGATACCTGTGGAAGGGATTTTGCAGCAACAGAGAGAATGTTGTCTCCATTATTGAATATTGGGGAAAGAAAAACCATGCTTCACGTACCGGTACAGGAAACAGTGGAAGATGTCCGGACGGTGAAAGAACGTCTGGATGCAGCGGAAATGATTTGTGCTGTGTCTTTTCCAGGCAACGACTGTATGGCAGTACTTGTTTTATTATCGTCCGAGGGAGAGTTTCTGGAAAGCAGATTTGTTCGTGGGGGAAAAGAGCTTGCTCATCGAAGAAAGCGTATTTTGAAGCAAATCAGAAAGAGCAGGAAATGCATGGGTGGTGATTTGAAAACCCTTCCACAGGAAGAAAACAAAGTCCTGAAGGAAAAAATTCATCATTTGACGGATAATGCGGCCCATAGAGTAAGCCGGGAGGTAGTAAGTTTTTGTAAAGATAAGAAGGTCAGTATCATTGTGGTACCAAATTATAAAAATACATTGGACTTAAACAAATTTGGTTATCTGTCGGCCACGAATTATGACTGGCTGGGAAGAAGAATTATTTCCTATATAAAATACAAGGCCTTTAGCGAAGGAATTGTGACAACCACGGTCAGTACAAAAAATATTTCCTCAAAATGTTATCAGTGTGGAGCAATTATAAAAAAATATAATGGGGAATCACAACCGGGAGAACGGTATTATGGAGGCAAAAATTTTGTGTGTCCTAATGGTCATAAAGGGAATACATATTTTAATGCTGCGATGAATATAGGATTAAATTTTTTGAGGGACAAAAAGATAGCAGGTACGGAAAAATAGTACAAAATTTTTATTTTTGAAGAAAAGATGAGTCGGTAAGTGCTGACTTTCTTTATAAACAGGTGGAAACATCTGAAAAAAGTTCCTGTGTTAAGAATCACAGAGGTACTGTGTCAGGCAGAACCGTGGCTATAAGCCGGGATTTTTTGGTTCCGCATCGCCAGTCTCACCGGAGAAGGCGGGATAAAGATGCGGGGAGTTGTAAAAAAACGATAAGAAGTAATAAAGAATACGAAAGGCAGGCTTTTCTATGCGACAATGGCTGAGAGACCGGGATTTGCTATTCCGTCAGTTGTTTTTAGTAATTTTAGATATCATAACTGTAATTTGTGCGTCTACCATGGCGTTATGGGTACGGTTTGACTTTTCTATAGCTAAAATTGAAGACAGTTATCTGGACCGGGTATGGGAGACCATGGTGCCAAATATACTGATGGTATTGGTGGTGTACTGGCTGTTTAAAATGTATCGTAGTGTGTGGAAATATGCTGGTATTTATGAACTTCAGAATATTGTTTTGGCAGGAATTACAGTGACACTGATTCAACTTTTGGGACTTGTTTTGACTAATATCCGCATGCCAAGGAGTTACTGGTTTTTATATGCTGCGTTTGTGATTAGTGGAACGGTATGTACACGTTTTTCTTACCGTTTAATACGGCATATTCGAAATGCAACCAGAGACAGACGGGATGGTGTAAAACGTTCCCGCGTTATGATTGTGGGAGCCGGTGCTGCTGGAGAAATGCTGATTCGTGAAATTGTAACCAGTCAGTATCTGCATAAGGAAATAGGCTGTATTATTGACGACAATCCTGAGTTGAAGGGAAAAAACATTCGTGGACATCGTATTGTAGGTGGAAGAGATAGTATTGTAGAAGCAGCAAGGCAATTTCAGATTGATGAAATTATGATTGCTATGCCGTCCATTTCCAGAAAGCAGACGGCAGAAATTGCTACTGTATGTAACCAGACAGGATGTGAAATTAAGATTGTGCCAGGTATGTACCAGTTTGTGACAAATGAATTAACAGTGAGCAGGCTGCGTCATGTAGAAATTGAAGACCTGCTTGGTCGTGAACCGGTCAAGGTGGATCTGGGGAAGATTACAAAATATGTGAAAGACCAGACAGTCCTTGTAACTGGCGGAGGTGGAAGTATTGGTAGTGAACTTTGCCGGCAGATTGCAGCAGCGTCTCCAAAACGTTTGGTTATTGTGGACATTTATGAAAATAATGCCTATGAAATCCAGCAGGAATTAAAGAGAAAATATCCGAAGCTTAACCTTGTGGTGCTGATTGCTTCGGTCAGAAATACAAACCGTATGAACAAGATATTTGAAACATATCTGCCGAACATTGTGTTCCATGCGGCGGCCCATAAGCATGTGCCATTGATGGAGGATAGTCCAAATGAGGCCATCAAGAATAATGTATTTGGAACCTTGAAAACGGTGCAGGCAGCAGACCGCTACGGTGTGGAACGTTTTGTACTGATATCCACGGACAAAGCGGTAAACCCGACCAATATCATGGGTGCCAGCAAGCGTATCTGTGAGATGATTGTACAGGCTTACAGCCGTCGTTCCCAGACAGAATTTGTGGCAGTGCGTTTCGGCAATGTGCTGGGCAGCAATGGAAGTGTTATCCCGTTATTCAAAAAGCAGATTAAAGAGGGTGGTCCGGTGACGGTAACTCATCCGGATATCATCCGCTGTTTCATGACAATTCCAGAGGCAGTTTCACTTGTGCTGGAAGCAGGAGCTTTTGCCCATGGTGGCGAAATCTTTGTGCTGGATATGGGTGATCCTGTGAAAATTGT
>JAGBBW010000055.1 GCA_017938285.1 Lachnospiraceae bacterium | reverse complement strand
GTATCCACCTGGAAGGAGGTTTCCATGCTGGCAGAACAGGACCCTATTTTTGCAGAAGCAGCAAAAACCATATACCGTGTTACCGAAGATGAACGTGTCCGCAACCACTGTGACGCCAGGGAAATGGGCGAACGAACACACAATACGTTGGTGAGGCAGCTGGCGGAGCAGACCCAGCAGTTGGAGGAAAAGACTCAGCAGTTAGAGATCCAAAATCAGCAGCTGGAAGAAAAAGAACAGTTACTTGAAATGCAGAAAAAACAACTGGATTCAAAAGATGCCCGCATTGCTGAGTTAGAAGCCGCTCTGGCACTTTCCAGCAAAATGTAAAAATAAGAGATTTACACGAGGCGTATAGGAAACAACCATCCGTAAGTAATTCAAAACAAGGCGTATCGAAATCTATCACTCATTGTGGTATGATTCCAGTACGCCTTATTTTTATACACTTTTCTTATTATTCCGGTTCATCCGGATGCCCGCTGGAAGTTCTTCCAATCACGGCAGATATTTATCCAGCAGTTCCTTTACCACATCTCCGGAGCTGCTTCTGCAATAGTAGAAGTAGTTGGCACGGATGCCTTTTCATATAATAGGTAACTCCAACCGCTGATACAATTACATTCATAATGCCACAAAATAACCGCAATAAGAACAATTCACCATACTCCTATTTTTTACTTGCAAAAATAATCCCACTTACAATAAGAATTGCGCCAACAATTTGCTCTTTTGAAATAGTATCATTTAATATAAAATGTGAAAATATTGCGGTCGCTATAAATACTAAACCATATGACACAGGTGAAATATATGTTAATGAAAATACTTGTAAAATATATATCCACAAAAGAAAACTGCATAAATATAATAGCATTCCTACAATAAACATCATGGACATGGAGATATTTATCTTTGCTCCTCCAAGTACAATTCCACTATTACCTCCACCTTTTTTTATTAATACCATTCCTAATGAACCAGCTAAAACATATAGGATTACCAATAAATAATTTAACATTTTTTTAGTTCCTTTCGGCATAATATATTACCTCGTTCATAGCCCTAACAACTTCTCTTCCTAGTTCCCCGCTTAATTCAAAACATTTTTGATTATTACGAATTGCATCTGCATATTTTTCCAGACACTTATCATGTCCATACAACAGTTTTCCACTAATCATACCAAAGCCATTTTTAATAAATCCAATCCAAAACTGGAAAAAGAACGAAAACGAAGTCCTTAAAACATCTTTTGCATAGTGCTCCCCATCATTTTTTAATACGATTAGTATATCTTTAAAATAATCATATATTGCTATCTTTTTTTCTCCTATTAGAATAAGTCCCCATTCACATATTGGCGAATTAAAATTCATGTACATTTGTACCGGAATATTACCTGACAATAACTGCGCTTCTAAAAACCTTGGAGTCGCATCATCAGCTGCATTAAACTGTGCATGAGCATTTAATACTTTCAATTCTCCTCCAAATTTTCTCGCCCCATAGAAAAAATGAGCCGCTTCGTCATAATATAATCCTAAAGGTAATTCATTATACCAGACCGGAAGTCTTCTTTTCCTATTCGAAAGCTGTAATTCCAATATGGACTTTATTTCACCCAGTTCTCCTTTTTCAAACAATTCTTTTAAGCGAATCATTCCATTGGAAAATTGAAAGGAATGCATAACATACAATACTTTTCCCTTTTCTGCTGCCAATTTGTTTACTTCATCACATTCATCAACATTCATCATCATCGGTTTTTCTACCAATACATGCTTATCTAATATCAAACATGCTTTTACCAGCGGATAGTGCTGTTTTGGCGGAGTACCAATCACTACTGCATCTGCATTTTTAAACCATTGACTAGTCTTTAATTGCTCCATGTAATCCTTATTTTTATCCAACAAAAAAGTATTCTTTATAAAATCATATTTATTTTGAGTACGTGCAATTTTCTTTTTCTCATCACTAACAACCCCTACTATCTCAAATTTGTCTTTATTTAAAAGTAATCCTGGAATATGCCTTGTATTAGAAATGTTACCCGCACCAATAATTACAACCTTAATCTTATCCATTTTCTTTATCCAACTCCTCTATCACTTTTTTCGCAGTCGATTTCCATGTAAAATTTTCTTTCACCCGTTCCTGTACGTTTTTACCCATTTTATGAATCAACTCTTCCTGATTCAACAGGTCATTGAGCACTTTTACAATCTCAGAAACCGAATTTTTTTCCAAAATTATTCCGTAAGAATCATCTATTATCAGTTCCTTAGAACCACCTGCTTTTGTTGTAACTATACAACATCCGCACATAGCAGCTTCCAGCACCCCTGTAGGAAATCCCTCCGGATAATCTGTCGGCAAAACATAAATATCTGTCGCATTGAGCAACTTAATTACCTTATCATGCGTTATTGCGCCTAACCATTTCACATTAGAATATTTACTCTTTAATTCAGGATACAGTTCCCCATCTCCTGCTACCAGCAAAAATACATTCTTTATATCAAGCTGATTAAATGCTTCACACAACTTTCTTATACCTTTATCCTCAATAATCCTGCCTACAAACGAAATTATCTTCGACTCCTGTGCAATATTCCATTCCTGCCTGTAATCAGATGCTGTTTCTTTAAAATCTGCTACATTTATTGCATTATAAAACACACCCTTGGCAACAATCGAAAAATGCTCTAACCATTCATTACATGCCAGAGAAACTCCATAAAAATCTGTCACGTATTTTTTTATATACCACATCAGCATATGTTCATATACTTTCGCCAGACTATTAATCAACGTACTATTCAAATCCATATGTTCTGTTCCATGACCAATCAATAACACTTTTTTTGAATGCTTCTTTCCCCAATGAGCTGCCCAGCACGATAATGTATATAAATGAGTATTAATAATAAGTTTTTCAACAGAATATTTTGTTTCAATCTCCTTCACCAGTTTTCGAAATTCCTTATTCCATTTTATTACTGGCATTCTTCCGTTCATAAATCCAAAAGCAGGAAGCCTGTAAACAAGAATCCCATCCATTTCTTCCTTTGAGGGCAAATCATCATGCGCAGATGTAATCAGAAGTACTTTTTGCCCTTTGTTCAACAGTTCTTTAGCTAAATTGTATGTATATCTCTCAACACCGCCCAAATGTGGTAAAAAATGTGCCGAAACAATACCAATTACTTTCATTTCCATTCCTCCTGGCAAGCTTCCAAATCTACTTTTTGCTCTGATTCTGTGTCCTCTTTTATATCCTCGTATTTCTGAATTGTAAGTCTCTGTACGAGTTTTTTCATCTTATCCTCCATCTGGGACATTTTCAGGGACATCAAAAATACTTTCAAGAGAAGCAAAAATATCATTACGAGGAACACAAAATTCACTGGCGCTCCCACACCGCACAACTCCGAAAATTTCTCAACAAGTTCAGGAAATATACTGACAATAACTAAGCCAAAGGAAATCAAAATCCAATATAACGAGTCTTCAATCTGCATTTGGGATTTCCTAATTTTTCTCAACGTATATGCACAGGTCAGTACGCAGGCTACCACTAATATAATTCTTAAAACAATCGACATCGTTCTTTCACTCCTCCTCTCTGTACCTTACTTCCACTTTTTACGGAATCTCTGAATCAACAAAATAGACACACACATCCGCAGCATATACATAATCGAACGCTTTAGATTCAGATAGCTTTCTCCTGCCACTCTCTCCAGCATTTCAACCTGGACTTCCTTTACTTTTGCCCCGCAGCGCATTAAATACGAAATAGTATCCGGTTCCGGACCATAGTTCATATTGTATGCAAATGCTTCCATCATTTTTCTGTTAAACAAACGCATTCCAGATGTCGGGTCAGTAATCTTTACGCCAGTTGTCAGTTTGATACATACTTGAATCACATTACTGCCCAACATTCGCAAAGACTTTGGTTTGCTTTCCGTCACAAACCTGGAACCTATTACAATATCCGCTTCCATCAGTTCCGGAAGCATGTCCGCAATGAACTGTGGCTGGTGCTGTCCGTCCCCATCAAATTGCAGGGCTGCCTCATAGCCATTTTCGTATGCATATACAAAGCCTGTCTGGACTGCACCAGCAAGTCCCAAATTAACCGGGCAGTCAAGAAGGTTATAATGATTTTCCCTGCAAATCTTCTTAGTGTCATCACGGGAACCGTCATTAACAACTATGTAGTCATATTGGGGATAATCTTTAATTAGATTGTCTACAACTCTTTTGATGTTTTCCGCTTCATTGTAAGCGGGGATAATAATTAGTGTTTTCATATTTTTCTCATCTCTTTCATGTTCCTTTGTCATCCTATCCAGAATACCCCATACATATCCAGAGTATATATCATTAAAATACCAGCTATATAATAATAATATTTCTTTTCTAACGTACGAGTTTCGCATTCTTTCGCAGTACTACAGTTGCTTAATCCTATCCCCATCAAAGGCAATATTGGAAATATATATCTTCCTTGTACTCCCCATATATAACCAAGATCCGGAGCTGGACCTATAAAATAAAATGTTCCTAAAATTGCTAACCACATTCCCAGTCCCAAATATAATGTATATGCTAATTTATTCTCTTTATTTTGAGTTTGCTCGCCTTGACCAAAACCAAAATATAATAATACCAACATGTATAATAAAAAATAGCTTCCACTACTTGGAAAAGAAAAAGCACTTTTCATATTATCCAAAAATGTATTGAAAAACGTATTTATAAGCATAGTTCCAATTTCTAATGGATTTTCCAATAAGTATTGTACATAATTTATTTTTGAATTACCTCCTACACTATACCGTGTTAAAATATTATTACTGATTAAATAAACAACTCCTGCAAATGTCAAAATGGATACTATCATCATAAACTGCCTTTTTCTTTTCTTGAAAGGTATTTCATCACTTTGTTTTCCAAATTTATTTACATCTACAAAAAACAACATACATACAACCAAAATATATGGAAGTTTAATAAGTGCAATTATACTTGCCAATATTGCTATTTTTAAATATGTCTTCCAACAAATAAAAGAAGTATCTTCCTTTGTACTAATATGAAGAATATATGCTATTAATAACAAAGAAACTCCCCACAAAAAAGAATCTGTTGAACAGCTACTCCTTAAAAAAGCTAATCCTGGTATAAAAAATAAAATAGTAAAAAGCGCATCATAGCGTGGACATATTTTCTTTGCCGCGTACACCAAAAACGTACCACAAACCAAATTTCCCATTCTGCCCATATAGAAAATTCCTAATGCATTAAGCTTTAATAACTTTGCAATTAAAATGAAAATAATTTGAGGTATATATGCAATTGGACTAATTCCTGCTGTTCCATGGTATGGTACTGTTACCATTTCATCTAATGTTATTCCCTGTCTCATTATCTGCCTTATAAACTCAGGTAAAAAATATACCCCATTCGTTTCACTTGTCCAATGTTCAGCATTATTTTCACTTAATAACTTTAGTTCAAATAGTTCACTCGGAATTTCACACTCAGCTAAAGTTTGCCAATAATACTTTTCATTTGATGTATATGTTTCACATGTTATCATTCCTTCTGAAATAGTATAAGCTCGTAAAAAATGTCTGAATTCATCTGGTGCAGTACAAGGTGGTAACAAAATAATCAACATACTTCCTATGAATAGTGAAAAAGCAACAAAATATCCATCCCTTTTTCTGTACTTATAGGTAATAAACAATACTCCTAAAAAAACAATTAACATACAACTTAGAACAATAAAATATTCTCTCATATATGAGTTTTTAAATATTTGTTTATTACACGGTTCGCCTGTTTTATCTAATGCTATTTTTATCGTTCCAGTAATTCTTGAGTATAATCTAATTATGTATGTTTCATCTGCCAATAAATCTATATCATTTATCAATATTTCAATTACTCCAGAATTTCGCAAATTAGCAACATTTAAAATCCCATTTGTAAGTTCTATCCCATCCACTGTTCTAATAGCATAACCAATAGAACCGCTTACTTCGAAATTCACATTTTCTTGAAGTAATATGTGATATTTTTCTATTCCCTCAGCTACTGGAATCATTTTAAAATCATAATCTCCATACCCTATTGCAAAGTATTCTTTTTCTTCTATACTCAGACTATAACTAATATATTCTTTCTCTGAAATACCTTTTGCTACACAATAAATTGTTGATATAATTAAAGCTGCTAATAATATCACTAACCCGGTCGTAAACCAGTTCCATTTTTTTTTATTCATTTTTTTCTCCTCGTATATGTAAATTACAAGACAACCATCCTACGAAAACAGAAATAAGTAACATAATTATTGCAAATCCCCAATACCCATAATTTAAAATTTTTTGAATAAACTCAGATTTTGCAATTAAATTATTTGCTATTAAAAGATGCCATAAATATATTCCATACTCATTTTTTCCTATAAACAAAATTGCATCCATCACCTTACTTTCTTTCCAATTTATTTTAAAAGAGAAAAATATACATAAGGACAATAATATTGCAGATATCGTATGCCATGCATACCCCATTGCAGAATTGGAATATACTGTATACTTAGGTGTAATATATACTATCCAAATGACTATTCCAATCAATGATGTAATAAATCCCAATAAACCTCCGGTCTTCTTCACATTTAAAATAATTCTCCCAAGGCACATACCTATTACAAAATTATCTAATGCTGTAATTATCTGTCGTCCGTATATAAAATAATAATTCTGATTCAAACCATTTAAATCAAAGTAATTATACAAAAAATATTTTGATAAAATAGTAATTAGCACTGCCACACATAAAGTAACTTTCCAATTTTTACGAATGAATTTATATAAATACATTGCTAATAAATAAAATTGAAAAATTACTCCAATTGTCCACAAAACTCCACTTACACTTCCATGGGTTGTTAATGAAAAATTATGCACTAAAAAAAAATGTGACAAAAGAGACGAAATATGTACAGAAGACAAATACACAGCAGAATCTCCTAAAAGCAACACAATTATTATGCATAATATATATTGTGGATAAATTCGTTTTAAACGTTTTTTAATAAACTCTACATATGTGATTTTTTCACCATAATCCTCATTTTTTTGTAATGACACACATATACTCATACCACTTATAATAAAGAACAAAGTTACACCTATTTCGCCCCCATAAGAAAGGAACGTATTCAATTGATTTATACCAGTAGTTTTATAGCCAGATACTACCCAAAAGTGATACAAAGCTACTAATATAATTCCGACTGCCCTAAAAATATCTATTTCTTTATATCTTTTCATCCATTGTCTCCTTCCTATTCTCTTTCTTTCCAAAGCAATTAATTAATACTTTTTTTAGTTTTTGTTTTAATGGAAATTTGACTTTTCCCAAAGTAATAACAACTTTCCATGCATCTGAATTAATTATTTTATCTAATTCATTTTGTGTTATTAATAATGCATTCCTCGTTTCTTTCAGTTGTTGCTCATAATTCAAAACGTCCTTTTCAGATAATTTTTTTTCTTCCATCCCTTTAACTCCGGCATATAGAAATTTTTTATCAAAATCCCGATATTCTATCATACATTCAAACTGGTCCATCAAAACTCTGTAATCCATTGCCATTTCTGTACATGTTTTAATTTTTAGTTTCTTAACATTTTCTGCTTTTTCATCATACTCTTTTGGATTATCAACAATATGATTAATAAGCTTAACAATTTCTTTTTCTGTCGGATAAAGAGAAACCGTCCAGCCGCAGTTTAACGCTTTTACACGTTCTCCTAATGCACCATTATCCTTTACAATAACAGGTATTCCACACATAAGAGCTTCTGATAAGGTATAACAAAAAGTTTCAGGAAAATCAGAAAATATACCGATGAGTTTAATGCCATGTTCATCAATCAATCTAGGTAAATTTTCTCTCGTATAAAATCCTGTTTTTTTCAACATACTATCTGGTATATCTGCAATACGCTTATCCCCAATTCCTCCAAATAAAAACCATTTAACAGATGTATCTATCTTTTTGCTTTTTACAATGGATTCAATTGTCCTGCTTCCCTTATGTTCCGCAATTCCTCCAATAAATGCAATATTGAAATCCATGCTCTCCTTCTTTTTTGAAGGATAATTACCATAATATGTCGTATCAGATACTGCTACTTTATCA
Organism: Lachnospiraceae bacterium; assembly: GCA_017938285.1. Classification (GTDB taxonomy): domain Bacteria; phylum Bacillota; class Clostridia; order Lachnospirales; family Lachnospiraceae; genus SIG299. The sequence goes on along the minus strand of JAGBBW010000055.1, from coordinate 25,838 downwards.
TGCTTATTTATGATAACCAGTTTAATTTTTAACTGCCCCTCTGCAAACTGTTCAAATGGTATCATTGCATTAAAACCAGAAAACAAAATATCCTCGTTACCATTTGCTACATCTCCTCTTTCTTCTAATTCAGCAGGATATGCCATTTTCTTGCCATTAGAATCTTCCACAGAAATAAATAATCTGCTATCACGGCTGTCTGCGCCTGGTATATATGCCCAGCCATGTATCGCCTTTGGTGATGTTAGTGAATTAAACGGAAACTCAATATAGTACTTGCACTTGTCTGTTATTTTCTCATCATTCAACGCAATCCCATAATCACTTCCATGTTCGATTACAACAATCTTACCTGCTAATTCTGGGAAATAATGGGCATATATGTTTTTTGCATATTCCGATGGTGATACTATACTGTCTGATAACATCAACGCCTTATACGCAGTTTTTCTCCACTCCTCTATGATATCAACACTTTCACATATTTCTTTTCTTGCACGCAGACATTTCTTACATTTTTCCCGGGATTCATTACCAATGCACAGCCTATTATTAATATCCATCATCCATAAACCAGGACATATAAAATAATAATCATGCAATGTCGTAATTATAGGGACATTTAACTCTTTGGCTACTTTGTAAATATCGTATGACATTCCCATTATATGATGAACATGAACTACATTAATTTTAAATGACTCTATGATTTTCTTATAAATTGTATAGTATTGCTCATCATAAAATATCTGCTGGCATGCATTCCCATAAATTTTAAACTTTAATTCAAACTCACGAAAATCGGCGTATATTGTCAGCACAAGAAAATCATTTTCTTTTACCAGCACAAAAACATTACTGTCTGATATCAAATTATCCTTTAAATCTTTTACATGCATCTGAATTCCACCATAACGGTTTGGAGAACCTTCTTTAAAGTCAAGATGCATAACATATAAAATATTCCTCTTTTTCGAATTTTCCAGGCTCATAAATATGTCATATAAAACCCTAATATCCCAGTTATCATCCTTTGCTACATATCTGCTGATTTCCCTTTCATGATATGGGTATTTTTTTTGCAGCCATTGTGAATGACTTTCAATTAATTTGGCTTTCTGGGCATTCGAAAAAGACGCTGTGCCCTTGTGGTATACAAACGCATTATCACATATTACATGTTTATATCCATATTGCTCACACCGGTAACAGAAATCATTTTCTTCTCCATAACCTCTCTGAAAAACTTCTGCATTAAACAGGCCAACTAAGTCAATGACACTCCGCTTGATAAACATACAAAATCCATGCGCAACAGGAATTCTAGGGTGTCTCTTTAAACTAATCTTTTCAATTACTTTTGCACTATCTTCTACTCTTTCGACAGGCAAATCATTATCCTGGCAGTATTTAGGTAATGAACAAATGGTGGCACTATTAGAAAATGGTGTTACTGTTGCAATATACTCTTCTGAATACGCACATTCATATATTTTATTCACCCAGTTAGTTGTTACTATTGTGTCTGAGTTTAATAAAATCACATCGCTTTTAGAAAACTTCATTCCATTATTTACACTTGCAGAAAATCCCATATTGCTTTTATTATGCAAGACTACAAAATGCTCTGACTCTATAGAATCCAAATATGTCTTTATTCTCTCATCGGGACTACAATCATTCACCAGAACCACCCGGTCTTTCGTAAAATCCATACATTTTTCCAAACTCTTCACACATAATTTCAAATCATCTAGTGCATTATATACTGGTATGATTACATCTACTCTTACATTTTCCATTTCCTAATTCTCCTCTATTGTTCCTAAAATCTCACACTCTTCTGGGAACCCTAATACCTCTTATTGGTTTCATTTTTATATACTTCTCTATCTGACATTTCCTTTATACGCCACACATACCTCTTCCGTCTCACCAATCATCTTCACATGCCCCTTCTCCAGCCACATTACCCGGTTGCACAATCTCTCTATCTGCTCAATCGAATGGGACACAATCAGTACCGTTGTTCCACCGCTCATCATCTCCTGTATTCTCTTCTCACATTTCTGCTGGAACAGGAAATCTCCCACCGCCAGAATTTCATCCACAATCAGTATCTCTGGCTTCACTAGGGTCGCAATGGAGAATCCCAGCCTTGCCACCATACCAGAGGAAAAGTTTTTCAGCGGTGCTTCCACAAAGTCCTGCAGTTCTGCAAACTCTATAATTTCATCAAATTTTTCTTTCATAAATTCCCTGGAATAACCCAATACAGAACCATTCATAAAGATATTTTCTCTTGCGGTCATCTCCATATCAAATCCGGCACCCAGTTCAATCAGAGGGGAGATTGTTCCCATGGTGCGGACCGTTCCGGTGGTCGGTTTCAGTATGCCGGACACCAGCTTTAACAGGGTGCTTTTGCCGGAACCGTTCAGACCTACGATACCGAAGACTTCCCCTGCTTTTATTTTCACGGACACATGCTCCAGTGCTGTGAATTCCTCGTACATCAGCTGTTTTTTCAGGAACTTGACCAGATATTCCTTCATGTTGTCAATACGCTCCCGGCACATATTGAATTTCATTGTCACATCATTTATTTCAATCGCATTCGCCATTTCTTCATTCAAACCCTTTCTTAAATGAACAGGATGAAACGGTCCTGTTTTTTCTTAAACACGGCAACACCCAGCAGCAGACTGATGACGGAACAGCCGCACATTACCAGCAGGGATTCCACCCCCGGCAGGGTTCCGTACAGGGTCAGCTGCCGGAAGTAGTCCACGTAATAATACATTGGGTTCATCTTCATGATGGTCTGCATTGCTCCCACCAAAATTTCTTCCGGGTAAATAATCGGAGTCAGGTACATCCACACCATGGTAAAAATGCCATACAGGTGAATCATGTCACGGAAAAACACCGCCACCGTGGACAGAATCATACCAAGTCCAATGGAAAATACCAGTGCCAGAACCAACGGTATTGGAATCAGCAGCAGATTCCAGGTAAATTCCACTTTAAGCACCAGCATGACCACGAACAGTGCCACTAAGGAAAACAGCATGTTGACAAAGGAAAAAATACATTTCTGCATTGGAAAAATGTATTTTGGGATATACACTTTCCGTATCAGTGCACTGGCTCCCATAATGGAAGTCATGGCACCGGAGGTTGCTTCCGTTATAAAGTTAAACACCACCCAGCCGGTCAGGTAGTACACGGCAAAGTTCTCAATTTCGAACCGGAACAGGTTCTGGAATACTGCGGTGATAACCACCATCATCAACAGCGGATTTAAAATACTCCACAAAAGTCCGATGACGGAACGGCGGTATTTCAGCTTAATATCACGGACTACCATATCTTCCAGAAGGAAACGGTATTTTTTCAGTACCTGTAAATAAATTCTGAAATTCTTTCCTTCTTTCAGAAGGAAGTACAGGCACACGCCAAGAACTCCACCTGCCAGGGCGGAAAGGATTCCCACACCCACGCTCCATTCCACGTACCGGGCCGGATTCAGCACAACCCCCTCCAGAGGATAAACTCTTCCTTCTGCCCCGGTAAAGTCAATACGCAGGTCTACGATCTGTTTCTCCAGTGACAGAAGTCCTCCTGCCTTTGCTTTTTCCGGTACAAGCACAATACTCTTCGCTTCTGAAAAGACTTCCTCTTCCTGCTCCGTGTAGAATATCTGGACATCCTCTTGAAACTGCAATCCGGTCAGACAGATGTTTTCCACATAAGCATTTACACTATCCAGTACTATCTGCGGGTCAGTTCCTGCTCTCAGGCCTTCTTCTGTCAACTCCTGATTCAGAAGTTGGATTTCCTCCAGAGAATAGTTCCGTTGTGTATATTCCGATTCTCTATTCAGCAGCTGGTTTTCACATAAGAACCATCCTGCCACAGTGCAAAGAATCATACATATCGCAATAAAAACGATGGATTTTCTGATTTTCATTTCCAGTCAAACTCCTTTTGTCAATTCCTGAATCTTACAATTCCAGTGTTCTTCCTGTTTCAGCTTTGCCAGTTCCGCTCCCACGCAGAGAGCAAATTGTTTCCACATGCACTGGCACAGTTCCACAGCCAGTCTTTCCATAGATTCTGTTCCACAGTATTCAAAATATTCTGCCACGTTGTCGAGATAGTATCTCACGCTGTATGCCAGTTCCCTGTTGGAAGGATAATTTACCATTCTGTGACTTTCCACACACTTTCTGATTATTTCCTCCAGTAATGGGGCATTTTTCTCCACTTCCTTTTCAAAACTGGGCTTCTCCCAGTTTTTTTCGATGACCTCGTCAAATAGACCAGACGCCTTTTTTATAAATGCAGCAACCGATGTTTCCTGCCTCAGTTCTTCTTCCACCAATGATAAAAATTCTGCCACTGTACAGGCAGAATAATAGATGGTACTGGCTGTTATGGCTCCGTCCACCTTGTCTTCCTTCTGGTGAAAAATTTTGTAATATGCCTCCCTGTCCACCAGTCCACGTTTCAGATAATAATCCGCACTACGGTTATGTCCGTGTATCACCTTTACCCCGGACAGCAGCCTTGTCCTGTACCCACCAGCCAGCAGACGGATTCCCAAATCCTGGTCTTCCGCAAAATCAAACCTGTGTCGAAATTTCAGGAATATACTGCGCCGGATGGCACATGCCACATCACTCAGTGCCGCATACCGCCGCAGACTCTCTTCATCCCTGCATTTTTCCCTGCTCCCGGTAACATCCTCCTGCAAGAATCCCACATAGGACGCATGTCCATAATTGGCTATCCTGTAATACAAATCCGTTCCCTCCGGGCACTCTTCCCCACAGGAAACAGCATCTGCCTCTTTCTGCTGAACAGGCTGTATCATGGAACACAGCCATTCCTTTGATGACGGCAGGGCATCCTGTGTCATAAAGACCAGAATATCCCCTTTTGCAGTTTCTGCTCCCAGATTTCTTGCATAGGAATGTGAAAACTGCTCATTGGGTATCTGAACCAGTGTAACTTCGTGTTGCTGGCACAACTGCACTGTCCCATCCGTACTCCCGGAATCTACAATAACAATTTCCACCGTTCCACAGCATTCCTGCTGCTCCAGCAGTTCAAGCATGGTTTCAAACTGGGTACCAGCATTGTATGTTGGAACCACCACCGACACATCATAACTGCTGTTGTCATCTTTTTGTTCTGACAACGGTTCCGGCAGTTCTTCAAACACAAAATCATCCATGGAAAATCTTTTTTTTCTCCATAGATTCCGTTTCATATACCGTTTTACTTTATATACCGCATAGGCAGGACCACCGGTCTTTACTGCCTGTACCACTTTTTTCAGATAGTGTCCTTCCCTGCCCATGCTTTTTTCTGCTCCTCTTTAAACCTACATTGTCAAAAAAATCACTACAAAGATACGGAAAACCGTTACTAAAACTTATACATACCACAACTGTCCCAGCACCCGTACCAAATCACTCTTCAGATACCGCCCCTTTAAAAGCCTGTACATTCTTCCGAACTTTCCATGCTTACCGGACCATATTTCCATAAATCCTTCAAGAATCCTTTTTTCCTCTTCTCCCAGCTCCACCGAATATCTCTGGTAAAAACATTCTGCCTGGGCCAGATAACGCTGCTGCGACAGTTTCGTTCTTTTATCCAGAAATTTATGGATTCTGTAGCGGAAGCTTTTCACATCCACTGCACCGACGCAGTTGTTTCCATGCTGGCGGTACAGCATAAGTTCTTCCGGGAGGTGGTATAAAATTCCTGCTGCGCTGGCATACAGGGCCGCCCACCAGTCATGCATTTCCATGGCCGGGTCATACTGCCCCAGTTTCTTATATAAACTTCTGTTTGCCATAATGGTACCGCCGGTCACGTAGTTCTGGACCAGCAGACGGTTCAGCTCCAGATGAAATGCGGCTATCTGGCTGTTTTTGTGGTGAAATTCCAGTTCTTCCAGATGTTCGTCCACCGGACGGTAATCGGAAAATACAAGAACCGGTGTTTCCCCACCTTGGTCCTGTTCCAGCTCCTTCATTTTTTGCAGGGTCTTTTCCACCTTTTCAGGAAACCAGTAATCGTCCTGGTCTGCAAACATGATATACGGAGCGGTGGCATGGCTGACCAGACGCAAAAAATTCTGCGCAGGACCGCCGCACCCGGTTCCATCCCGGAGAAGAACTACTTTTCCGGAATGACTTTGTTCGTAGTGCTTTACAATCTCTGCTGTCCGGTCCGTGGAACCATCGTCCCGGACTAATATCCTGATGTCTGAATAAGTCTGGTCCAGTAGGGAATTCAACTGTTCTTCGAGATACAATCCGCCATTATATGTGGCCAGCAAAATTTCTACCATGCCATCCTCCTCCAGAGCCTGTTGTCATGCTTCTTTTTCTTTCTATCCGGAATACCTTTTCTGTTACAGCCCAAGTTCTGCCAGAATCGCCTCCATCTTCCGCTCAAATGCTTTTGGCGAAAGCTCCGTTTCCACCAGTTCCTCAATACGTGACTGTGTGTTCCGATAATGCTCCACTGCTTCAAGGGAAAAGTCCTTCAGGTTAATTCCTGCATTGTACCGGTTGACCAGCCGTTCCGTATCATGGGGAATGGCATTGAGCACCGGGAGGTTATTACAGAAATAGTCCATGCTTTTCATGGTCATTCCAATACGGGTTTCCGGTTTGTAAATATTAATACCAAAATCACACTGTGACAGTATCCCGGTCAGCTTTTCCGGTTCGTAAACCTCCCCGTAAAATTCCACCACGGCTCCCTGTCCTTTCAGTGTGTTTATGAATTGTTCTTTTGTCCTGCCGTTTCCAATCACATGCACCGTAACACGGTACTGTCTGGCAAGTTCCCTGACCACTGCACCAATCCGGTCAATATCAATCAGGTGATTAATCGAGCCAAGGTAGGCAAGGTCCAGTTCTCCGGCTTTCTTGCTTCCACAGGGCGTTCTGTTCTGCATTTCCCTGCAGAAATACACGGTCCTGCACTTTTCCGGTACAACCGGAAAAATGGTCTGGTACAGGTCACACTGGGTAATAACATAATCTGCCCCATTGATGTACTTATTTCTTAAATTCTTCCAGTTTCTTAGTGGAAACACACTGGACGGCACATTGACCGGAAGGGATTCCGGCCACAAATCAATGACATCAAACAGCAGCAGTGCCTTATGTTTCTTTTTATAATCCACCAGATCCCGCACTAACGAGTTCGGCGGCACCAGGGCATATATCAGTTCCGGCTGGTACTGCTCCAACTGCTTTACCACATCGCGGGAAAATTCCGCATGGGAAACCAGTCTTGCCACGGACAGGTTCTTTTTGTAAAACCGGGTAGGCACATACCGGTAATTTTCCGGAGGCGCATCCCGGTATGATTTCTTCATATGTATAAAATCTGATTCATATACAATAACCAAATAGCCCCGTTTCACAAAAAACTCATATACACTTTTCACACGCATATCGTTGGAAACGAAGCAGCTGACTATTGCAATGTTCATAATTTCTTTCCATTCTTTCATTCTGCTGTCTTCCAGAGCCAGCTATGATACTTATTTTTACAACTCCCAGCACAACTAAGCCTTCCGGCTTTTCTTCGTCCGTGGCAAAGCAGTTTCCCTGACCTGCGTCAGAGCTCCTGTCCCATCCTCTGGATGACTGTCAAAGACTGGCGGTGCTGTACCAAGTGAACCTTTTTTACAAAAAATCCACTGCATGTCGTTACCGCATAATAAATTTATGTGTCAACAGCAGCAGTCCTGTCAGTCCTGCGCTGTATCACGGCATGATGAACTTTCATTTCCTGCTTCCTCCGGATAAAACCTGAGGAAGCTCTTTCCCACATTTCTGGCTGTATTGTGGGCAGTGTTTCCTTTATGTCCATTGGGACATTGGAATAATTTCCCTCCAACATACTTCTGACCAGCGGTGTGACCTTCGTTGTATCTGCGGATTCTGGCACCACATTCACTACAGCAGTCTGAAATATGATAGGGACGGACAGACGTTACCACAATTCCCTTCTGAAATGCCTTGTATTTCAGATTTTTTATAATCGCTCTGCCCAGCCAGCGGTATGCATTGGTTTTCAGGTATTTCTTATCACGAAAATCTATACTGGTTTCATAATTTGGCACAACGATTACTTTAATCTCGTGTTCCAGACAAAAATTCAGAATCTGCCTGCTGATTACATGGGCATAATGGGAATTGATTTCCTGTAAGGAACGATACGCTTTTGTATTTTCTTTCCTGGCTCCCGGCTGTCCTTCCATTCCACGGCTTTCTTCGCTTTTCTGGATTCTCTCCAACAGCCGCCGGCGTTGTTCCTCTCTCTCCCTGCCACCCCGGAAAAAATGATGGTTTATTTCTTTTCCATTTCTCTCCAGAAGTACTGCCACTGCCAGAGTATCATTATCCGGAAAAGCCACTGCACAGATCTGTTTCTCCGTCTGCATTCGTTCCCGGACCGTACGGATATCCTTTACCTCAAAAGACAATGGAACTTCCAGCCATGCCGTTTTCTTATCAAGAACCAGCATTGGCGACAGACGGACTGCTTCCTCTGGAAACGTTCTCCCAGTGAACGGATAGGTAACCCAGACCCATTTTTCACCGTTATACAGTTTCAGTTCAATCGAAGTATCGGTAAAGCTGCGGTACATTCCTTTATAAAACACCATATGGGGTTCCATGGATTCTGCCTGTTTTCTGGCAAGGTCAATTGCCGTATTGATGGCAGACCGCCGGAAATAGAGCGGAATCTTTGGTGTAACAGGCAGCGGATAAGATGGAGACTGGCCTTCTGCTTTCATCTGCTTTGTTCCGATACAACGCTCTTCCAAGGCACGAAGCAAAAGAAAATTGGAAAGCTCCAGCAGTTCTTTTTCTGATTCCAGCACATGAAAAAAATGCTGGACCGTATTCTGATATAATTGTCTGGTTATTTTTAGCCAGTCAAAATGCCGGTCATATAACCGCACCCTGTATCTCAGGATGGAATGTCCTGTCTGCTCTTTTTTTACATGTTCCATTATGCTCCTGCCATACCTGCTCAGTTCAGTTATTATTTACAACTGGTCTAATTTTAAAAAGTCGTGTTTAAAACGCCATATTTACGTTTTAAACACGACTAGCATATTACATTTTTCAACAGATGTCAACCTAATTTTTATTTTTTAACAATTCCTTTTTTCGTTTTTATCCTTTTCTCTATATAAACTTACTCCACCCTTACTCCTGTTTTAAACAGGTTCTAAATGTTTTTCTTAAAATGGATACTCTTTATAAAAAAGCATGGATAGTTAAGTTGGAAATCGCAAAGATTACTAAAAATACCACATATAAGGAGAACTGTTATGAATTGAAAGAAGGAAACCTATGACCGCTATATCGTTGGAGAACGCATTCAGCAGCGCCGTCTCAGCCTTGGCCTGTCCCAGGACCAGCTGGCAGAACGGATTGACCGTGCCACAAAATACTACTCTGATATCGAACGCGGTACATGCGGCATGTCTGTTGAAACCATGCTTGCCATATCACAACACTTGAAACTGAATCTGGATTATATGATGTTTGGTCTGGGGAATATAACAAATGAACCGGAGGAACCGGTAACTGCCGGTATCAGACGCACCACTGCGGATTGTTTACTGGAACATTGTACGGAACGGGAATACGACTACGCCCTGCGTATGCTGGAAATATTTATTGAATCCATGAAACATCGTGAAGAATAAAACAGCCACCGTTCCAAAGAACCCGGAAAAGTATTCCTCGTTCTTTGGGACGGTGGCTGTGGATTTTTTTATGGCAGATACGTAACCGTAAGGTTCTGTATACCTTTTAATTCTTGTTCTTTTTCATTTCGTGCCAGATAAAATATTTTATTTGCAACAATATCTGCCGCCCTAACCAATAATTTTGAAGCCGAATTGCAGTATTCTAATTTAACATCCTTCATCTTTCTAAATATAGGTGGATAATATGTATCATACTTAGAATTATATGTCCCGAGCTTAAATTCCTGTTCCAATGCCTCCTGCAGTTCGTATTGTCCATTCGTTGCTGTTGTATGCTCATCTACATAGAAAAAGAGACGTTCTACTTCATCCGAATTAATTACTTTATTCTGAATAAGATTTTCAAATGCTCTCTTTACTGCGATTTTATATGCGTAATCAAGATAACGCTGCTTATCCTTCTTACTCAAATATATTCTATCAAGCACTCTGCTTTCGTTTATGACAGCACCAAACTTATAACAACCATTTAGAGCTCTGAATAACTTTCCTTTTTCTTTATTGCTTACTTGTGTAGCTTTTAACTCATAATCAGCAGTAACCCCTTTATTCACCCGGAGAATCTTTTCAACACTGGAATACTTTCTTGACCAGTTCTCTTTGCTTTCTGTTCCCAGAAGAATCAGGCCTCCAAAAACAAAATAATCATTATGTTCCTTATCAAAAACTCCGGACTCATCCGAATAAACATAAACATTCATACTAAAGTCCTCATTTCATATTCATTAAACTGTTTAAAAATAAAAAAGCCACCCAAACGGTGGCCTCATGATCGACGATATTACATATCGCTTAAACGCTAATTCGATATCATGAGTATACAGCGTATTTCTACCTGCAAATATATTATATACCATGATATCAAAAATTGCAACAGGAAATTTTTAGGTTTTACTCTTCCATCTCCCTCTCATTATCCGGCTGGAACTGCATAAGATTCGGAATGCTGGCACAGCTTGGACATTCTTCATCCAGACCGTCACTGAACAGCTTCGGTTCTTCTGCCACCATCTTTCCATCTTCAAATTTTGGCTTTACGGCACCGCCGCCGCTGCCCATACGTCCATCCAGAAAAGCAATTAAATCTTCAATACTCTGATTCTGATTTTTTTCGTCCATGATTATCCTCCTTTTTGACAGAAACATCTGTGACTTAAAACACCAGATATTCCTCTATAAATCATTGTTCCTGTTAAACATATTATATACTATTTTTCTGTTTTTACAATGTATTTTCACTGGATATTCCAGCAGTTCTTTTATTCTCCCCACCGTTTTTTCAGTCTCTTCCGCACAATAATAAATGTTACTACATGGGCCAGAAACGTCAGAGTCCAGCTGATTGGATAAGAAATATAAACCGTTTCAATGCGGTGGAACTGCTCCATCTGGAAAATGGTTGCAATCCAGATCAGACGGAACACACAGGCGCCCAGTAAAGATACAATCATTGGTGCAATGGAGTAGCCAAGACCTCGCAGTGCCCCTACCATAACGTCCATCATACCACACAGGCAGTAAATGGTGCAGATCATGCGAAGACGTACCATACCTGCTTCCATTACAATGGCACTGTCGGTATACAATGCCAGCAGCGGCTCTGCAAACAGGACTACCAGATTTCCCAACAGCAGACCAATCACAATTACGCAGGTTTCTGCTGCCAGCAGAATTTTATTGACACGGCTGTATTTTCCTGCTCCGACATTCTGCCCCATAAAGGAAATCGCTGCCTGGTAAAACGCATTCATTCCTACATAGACAAAGCCTTCAATATTGGAAGCAGCAGAATTTCCAGCCACTACAATATTTCCAAAGGAATTGACCGAGGACTGGATAACTACGTTGGACAGGGAAAACAGCATGCCCTGGAATCCTGCCGGAATACCGATCTGCATAATCTGAAGCAGTTTACTTTTATTGATGCCAAGGCATTTTAAATCCAGCCGGATACCGCCCTGCTCCCTCATCATGCAGCGAAGTACAAAAAACGCAGAAATCACCTGGGAAATGGTAGTGGCAAGGCCGACACCAAACACGCCCCAGTGAAATACTATTACAAAAACCAGATTCAACGCTACGTTTACCACGCCGGCAATGGTCAGGAAATATAATGGCCGCTTTGTATCTCCTATAGCACGCAGAATGGAACTGCCAAAATTGTATACCATCATGGCAGTCATACCGACAAAATAAACACGCAGATAGGTTACTGCCAGGGAAAGTACTTCCGGCGGTGTCTGCATCCAGGTCAGAATTACCGGTGCGCCGACCATTCCGATAATGGTAAGGACAATTCCGCCAAGGATACTTAACGTCATGGCAGTATGTACCGTTTCTTTCAGATCTTCTTCCTTTTTGGCTCCAAAATATCTGGCTACCAGAACATTGGCACCAACCGACAGACCAATAAACAGGTTCGTCAGCAGATTAATCAGGGACGAGGTAGACCCCACCGCCGCCAGGGAGTCATCTCCTGCAAACCGTCCGACTACTACAATATCTGCTGCATTAAACAACAGCTGCAGAATGCTGGAAAACATCAGCGGTACTGCAAACAACAGCATTTTCTTTAAAATCGGGCCGTTACACATGTCAATTTCATACTTTTTCTTTTCCGTCCTGCCCATATGCTTTTCCTCCCTTTTCAAAATTCTCCTGTTATGTTACAATGTATACAGCAGAAACATTACTGTTCCCGCCAAAAGCATTGTGTTCCCTGTCCATATTTATTTGACAGTTTTGAACATTCTATTATGTTATCACAATTATATCAGAAACGCAACAGGCTGATTGTCTGTAATTGCACAAAAAGGAGTGAAACTGACATGAGTGAAGAATTAACCATGAAGGATTTTGAACAGGAACTGAACAATTCCTTTAAAAAGATTTTCCCTGGTGATGTTGTTACCGGAACCGTTATCGGTATTTCCGATACGGAAGTAACCCTGGATTTAAATTACTGTTCGGAAGGTATTATTCCACTGGCAGAATTAAGCAATGATCCCCGCTTTTCCATCAAGGCAGATGTCCAGATGGGCGAATCCATTTCTGCTGTGGTTATGCATGAAAACAAAGAAGGTGCCCTGGTTCTTTCCAGAAAGCGCGCAGATGATATCCTGGCATGGGATAAGTTAAAAGAACTGATGGACGCCGGTACTCCTGTTACTGTCAAAATCGCCGAGGCTTTTCCGGCAGGTGCCATTACTTATCTGCATGGTATCCGTGCTTTTATTCCTGCTTCCAAACTTGCCCTCACTTTCGTGGATGACACATCTGCTTACGTGGGACAGACTGTTCAGGCGGCTGTCATTACAGTAAACCAGGCGGACAAAAAGCTGGTTCTTTCGGTAAAGGATGTCCTCCGGGAACAGGAAAAACAGGAGCGCAACAGCCGCATTGCCCGTCTTCCTGTTGGTACGGTTGTTACCGGAACCATCGAAAAAATTATGCCGTATGGGGCTTTTGTAGCCATCGGCAATGGTTTATCCGGTCTGCTGCACATTTCCCAGATTTGTGCAAAGCGCATTAAGACTCCAAACGAAGTTATTAAAGTCGGAGACACTGTAAATGTCAAGATTATTGATGTAAAGGACGGCAAGGTAAGCCTGAGTATGAAGGCAGTGGAAGAAACTGCAGAAGTTGCTGAGGAAATCGAAGAAGTCAGCGAAGAAAGCTATGTTTATGAAGATAAATCAGCACCAGCCACCATGGCTTCCTTATTTGCCAATATTAAGCTGTAATTCCTCGTAACTGTGAGTGTATAAAACCGATTCCAAATATTAAATACCGGAGTTTCCGGCAGTTCTGTAACTTATTTTCTGCCCGGAAACTCCGGTATTTTCTTCATAACATTTTATACTGTATTATTCTTCAATCGAAGTCTTTTTATGTACCACGACTGTCTCTTCCAGACAGTCAAAGCACTCATTTACAGTCTTCTTATCCATCTTCGGTGTCAGCAGACTTACCACCGGTACTACAATCATACCAGCAACCATCGCTGCTGCTCCTGCATTGATTGGAGAAGCAATAAATTTAAAGAACATATTTGCCACGGTAAGACCGACACCAACGGCAAAGCTTGCCCAGACAGAAGCTTTGGTAACTCCCTTCCAGTACAGGCCGTACATAAACGGTGCCAGAAACGCACCAGCCAGCGCACCCCAGGAAATACCCATCAGCTGTGCAATAAAGGTTGGCGGATCAAGGGCAATGACTACACTGATGACAATAAAGAATACCAGCATAATTCTCATACAAAACAGCTGCTTCTTTTCACTCATGTTTTTCACAATATTGTCCTTGATTAAATCCAGTGTCAGCGTGGAACTGGAAGTCATAACAAGAGAAGACAACGTGGACATGGAAGCGGACAGTACCAGCACGATTACAATACCGACCAGAATATCCGGCAGAGTGGATAACATACTCGGCACAATGGCGTCATATACTACACTTCCATCGGCGTTGTGAATGGCAGGCGTATCAAACAAACGGCCAAAACCGCCAAGGAAATAGCAGCCACCGGAAACAACAATCGCAAACAAAGTGGAAATAATGGTTCCGGACTTGATAGACTTTTCATCCTTAATTGCATAAAACTTATGTACCATCTGCGGCAGTCCCCAGGTTCCAAGAGAAGTCAGTACTACAACGCCAAGCAGGTTCGGCAGATCCGGTCCAAAGAAGGAGGTGAACACACCCTTCTGACCCATGGTAAGCGGTACATCGCTTTCTAATTCTGCAAGATTCTTCACTGCTTCATAAAAACCGCCCTGCCCATTCAGTACTGCCATAATCACTGCTACAATACCGAACAGCATGACAATTCCCTGAATGAAATCATTGATTGCTGTTGCCATATAACCGCCAAGGATAACATAAACACCGGTCAGTGCCGCCATAACAATGACACACACTTCATACGGAATGTCAAATGCCATTCCAAACAGACGGGACAGACCGTTATAAACCGAAGCAGTATACGGAATCAGAAAAATGAAAGAGATTGCCGATGCCGCAATGCGGAGGGCATTGGAATCATATCGCTTTCCAAAATAATCCGGCATGGTAGAGGCTGATAAATGTTTACTCATGACACGGGTTCTGCGTCCTAAAATAATCCAGGCAAGCAGGGAGCCGATTACGGCATTGCCGATACCAATCCAGGTAGCGGACAAACCGTATTTATAACCGAACTGTCCGGCATAACCAACGAATACTACCGCTGAGAAGTACGAGGTACCATAGGCAAACGCAGTCAGCCACGGACCAACACTTCTGCCGCCCAGTACAAAGTCATTCACGTTGGTGGCGTGTTTTCTGGAATACACGCCAACTCCGATCATAACCGCAAAAAATATGATTAAAAATATAACTTTGATTACCATTTCTTCTTTTTCCTCCGCTATTCCAATCCAAGCAGACGCTTTGCGTTGCCTGACAGAATATCTTCTTTTATCTGCTGTGGCAATGAAAGCTTATTGATCCAGTCAATTCCTGTTGCCATGTCGCTCCACGGAGAATCGGTGGCAAACAGAATCCGGTCCGGACCATGCTTTTCTAAAATTTTGTAAAACTGTTCTTCTGTAATATAGTCATAAATAAATGCGGTATCCAGCCAGACATTCTCTCCGGCAAGATATTCATACACATCTTCCCACAGACCCCAGCCACCGAAATGTGCCAGAACCATCTTTTCCGGTTTTATGGCATCCAGTACCTTCCGCATCTTCTCCGGCGGACAGTGTACCGGCTCCGGAAGCCCGATGTCTGTTCCGGCATGGGGCAGAATAATCAGACCCAGTTCACTGGCATACTCAATAATCCGCATATATCTGACATCATCGATCATCACACCCTGATAATCCGGATGGAGTTTAATTCCCTGAAAACCCATGTCATGAATGGTATCCAGCTCTTTTTTGTAATCAGCACAGTCCGGGTGGATTCCTCCAAAAGAAATCAGTCTGCCCGGATACTGTTCATTCACGCTTTTTGCAAAGTTCTGGATACTGTCAAACTGGGATGGTTTTGTTGCTACCGGAAGGATGACGGACAAATCCACACCGCACCGCTCCATGGACGCAAGCAGCCCCTGTAATGTTCCATCCGTTGCCGCTTTTACATCGGCTCTCTTCTCCAGTTGTTCTATCGTCTTTGCAGCGATTTTCTCCGGAAAAATGTGGGTGTGAAAATCAATAACCATAAAAACTCTCCCATCTGCTGAATCCTGTTGTCTTACTTTACCAGCTCGTCTGATGTAATCAGTTCTACACCAGTTTCCTTTAATACCTCAGCAGCTGCCTTTAAATCAGCAGTTTTGATAACGATGGAAGCATCATCACTTCCAGTTGCCAGTGCATAGGTATATTCGATATTAATGCCCGCTTTGCAGATTTCTGCCAAAAGCACCTGAAGCTGTCCTACCTGGTGGGATAATTTCACACCAAGCACTGGTGTCAGCATGGCAGTAAACTCTTTTGCCTTTAATGCTTCCTTTGCCTTTTCCGGCTCAGATACAATCATACGGAGCAGACCATAGTCACTGGAGTCTGCCAGAGACAGGGAAATAATGTTAATTCCTGCTTCTTTTAAGCTTTCCAGAACCTCGTCCAGTCTGCCGGTACGGTTCTCAATAAAAACAGATAACTGATTGATAAACATAATGTAACCCCCTTCTCTTTAAATTATACTAATTTTCTCTTATCAATAACACGGACTGCTTTGCCCATACTACGCTCGATGGTCTTTGGCTCAACCAGCTTTACCTTTACTGCCAGACCGATACCCTGCTGGATGGCGTGGGCAATCTTTTTGGTTAAGTTCTCTAATTCGCTGATTTTGTCAGAGAAAAACTTTTCATCTACTTCTACCTGTACTTCCAGTGTATCCAGATTGTTTACACGGTCTACGATTAACATGTAATACGGTGCTGCTTCACCAATTTCCAGCAGTGCTGCTTCCACCTGGGATGGGAATACATTAACACCACGGATGATTAACATGTCATCGGAACGTCCTTTGAAGCGGCTGATTCTTGCCAGAGTTCTTCCACATTCGCACTTATCGTAGCTAATGCTGGTTAAGTCCTTGGTACGGTAACGGATGAGTGGAATACCTTCCTTGGTAAGCGTGGTAAATACCAGTTCACCGGTTTCATTCTCACCCACCGGCTGTAAAGTCTTAGGGTCCACAATTTCCGGAAGGAAATGATCCTCGTATACATGAAGGCCCTTGTGATACTGACAGTCACAGGCAACACCCGGTCCCATTACTTCGGACAAACCATAAATATCAAAGGCATTGATGTGAAGCTTTTCTTCAATCTGCAGACGCATCTGCTCTGTCCATGGCTCTGCACCACAGATAGCCGCCTTTAACTTAATCTTGTCTAAATCACCATCTGCCTCCAGGGTTTCTGCAATATGCAGCAGATAGGATGGAGTACATGCAATGGCTGTCGCACCAAAATCTTTCATCATGGTAGTGAGCTTCTTTGTGTTGCCGGTAGACATTGGAACTACGGTAGCGCCTAAATGTTCCGCACCATAGTGTGCACCAAGACCGCCGGTGAACAGACCATAGCCGTAAGCTACCTGAATGATATCGTTTCTGTTAAGACCAGCCTGGGAAAAAGCTCTCGCCACACACTCCGACCAGATTTCGATGTCCTTTCTTGTGTAACCAACTACAGTCGCCTTGCCGGTAGTACCGCTGGAAGCGTGGATTCTTACAATTTCTGACTGCGGAGCAGCGAACAGACCAAATGGATAGGTATCACGCAAATCGTCCTTTGTGGTAAACGGAAGCTTGCTCAGGTCTTCTATCCCTTTGATATCTCCCGGTTCAATGCCCACCGCCTGCATTTTCTTGCGGTAATATTCTACATTATGATACACACGGTCTACTACCTTTTTGAGACGCTTGCTCTGTAACTCCCGCATTTCGTCTCTGCTCATACATTCTTTTGCTTCATTCCAAATCATAGTTGTACCCCATATCCTTTCTATTAGCCTTCAAAGCCAAGCAGGAACGCCTGCTTGTTGATTTCCACTGTTTTTGGTGGTACTGTTTTTTCAATTACTTCTAACCATGCCTCTTTGGAAAAGTCCATATGCTTTGCAGCAACACCAAGTACAATAATGTTAAATACCTTGGAATTGCCAAGCTTTAACGCCTCTTCCATTGCCTTTACCTTCAGAACTTTGTGCTCTTTTTCCAGATTTTCAATAATGTTATCCGGATATTCTGCCATACCGGTCACCACGGTAATCGGGTCAATTCTGTGGTCATTCACTACAATAACGCCGTCCTTCTTTAAAAAGTGGGCGTAACGCAGTGCTTCCAGACGTTCAAACGCAATCAGCACATCTGCCTGGCCTTCTTCCACAATAGGCTCTGCCACCTTTTCTCCATATCTTACGAAAGTAACAACACTTCCGCCTCTCTGTGCCATACCGTGTACCTCGGATAACTTCACATCGTAGCCTGCTGCCACGGTGATTCCTCCAAGAATACGGCTGGTGAGCAGGGTTCCCTGTCCACCGACACCAACAATCATAATGTTCTTTGTCTCTTTCATTATTTTCTCCATTCTTTCTCAACCCACACGTCTTCTTGCAACGTGCAAGAAAAAACTTTGCTTTTCTTTTTTATGCTTCTACTTTTTCAATTGCGCCAAATTTACAAAGCTGCATACACAGTCCGCAGCCATTACACATCGTAGCGTCAATGGCAATCGTACCGTCTGCCTTCTTTGTCAGGGCAGGACAGCCAGGCCGTAAGCAGGCACCGCACTTCTTGCACTTATCTTCCACCGGCTTGCACTTGGTTGTAAACTTGTTGCCCTTTAATAATACGCAAGGAGACTTGGTAATAATGACGGAAACTTCGTCCTTTGCCACTTCTTCCTTAATTACCTTTTCCAGAGTCACAATATCAAACGCATTCACTTCCACTACATTCTTAATGCCCATGGCACGACACAGATTTGGAATATCAATAGCAGGTACTGTTTCGCCCATCAGGGTCTTTCCTGTAGCTGCATGGTCCTGATGTCCGGTCATACCGGTAGTGGAGTTATCTAAAATCATTACCGTTCCTGTTCCCTGGTTATAAACCATGTTCATCAGGGAATTTACACCGGTATGCATAAAGGTGGAGTCACCGATAACCGCCACCCAGTTTTTGATATATTCTTTGCCCTTTGCCTTTTCCATACCATGCAGTGTGGAAATGCTGGCACCCATGCAGACGGTGGTATCCACCACGCTGAGCGGTGCTACCGCACCAAGAGTATAACAGCCGATATCTCCGGCCGCATGAATCTTTAACTTGTTCAGTACAGAGTATACGCTTCTGTGCGGACATCCCGGACATAAAATCGGAGGACGTGCCGGAACAGCCGCAGCCGCCTTTCCATCTACCTCTTCTTTTAAAATTGTCTTACGGATCATGTTTGCACTGTATTCACCCTGTACGGTGAAAATTTCCTTACCGATACAGTTGATGCCCCAGGACTTAATCTGCTCTTCAAACACAGGCTCCAACTCTTCAAATATGTACAGTGTATCTACCTTGCTGGCAAAATCTTCAATTAACTTTCTTGGAAGCGGATGTACCAGACCAAGTTTTAAAACGCTGGCATTCGGACACGCTTCCTTTACATACTGGTAAGCGATACCACTGGTAATAAAACCAATCTTTGTATCGTTCATTTCTACACGGTTAATTGGCATTTCACAGGCATCTGCTGCCATATCCTTTAAACGCTTTTCTACAAAAACGTGACGTCCCTTGGCATTGCCCGGCATCATAACAAACTTGGCAGGATTTCTCACATACGCCTTGTCCTCCGGAACAATTCTCTCTTCCATGGTTACCGGACCCTGGGAATGTGCCAGACGGGTCGTTGTTCTTACAATAATCGGTGTGTCATACTTTTCGGATAACGTAAAGGCATACTTTACAAAATCCTTTGCTTCCTGGGAGTCGGACGGCTCCAGTACCGGAACCATGGCTGCTCTTGCCACACAGCGGGTATCCTGTTCATTCTGGGAAGAATACAGACCCGGGTCATCGGCTGCCACCAGCACCAGACCACCGTTGACACCGCCGTAAGAAATCGTATACAGCGGATCAGACGCCACATTGACACCAACATGTTTCATGGAAGCCATGGAACGCACACCGCTGATGGACGCACCAATGGCAACTTCCATGGCTACCTTTTCATTTGGAGACCATTCACAGTAAATCTCCGGATACTTCACTACATTTTCACTGATTTCGGTACTTGGAGTTCCCGGATACGCTGCGGAAACTTTCACACCTGCTTCGTAGGCACCACGGGCAATCGCCTCGTTGCCTAACATGATTTTTGTTTCATTCATTGCTCTCTTTCCTTTCTATCCTCTGTTCTGTTCCTCAATTAACTTGCCTGCACCATAAATCTCACGAAGCTTCGGCTTCTCAATTTTTCCGGTAGGATTTCGTGGAATATCCGCAAAAATAACCTTATGCGGACGCTTATATCTTGGCAGCTTCATACAGAAGTCATTTACTTCCTCTTCTGTCATTGCCATTTCTTCCTTCACTTCAATAATGGCAGCCGCAATTTCACCCAGACGCTTATCCGGCAGACCGATAACCGCAACATCGTGTACCTTGTCATTCGTGCGGATGAAGTCCTCAATCTGCACCGGATACAGGTTTTCACCACCACTGATAATGACATCCTTCTTACGGTCTACGAGGAAAATAAAACCGTCCTCGTCCTCCTGTGCCATATCTCCGGTAAAGAGCCAGCCATCTGCCAGCACCTCGTTGGTCGCCTTTTCATCATGGTAGTAACAGGTCATAACGCCAGGTCCCTTCACTGCCAGTTCCCCAATGCCGCCCTTTGGTACCGTCTGTCTGTTTTCATCCACAATTTTTACTTCCCAGCCATAGCCTGCCTTACCAATGGCACCAACCTTGTGGATATTTTCTACACCCAGGTGTACACAGCCAGGTCCGATGGACTCGGAAAGACCATAGTTGGTATCGTACTGGTGGTTCGGGAAAATGCTCTTCCATTTCTTAATTAAGCTCTGTGGAACCGGCTGTGCACCAATGTGCATCAGTCTCCACTGGTCAAGCTCGTAATCCGCTAAATTTACCCTGCCGCTCTCAATAGCTTCTAATAAGTCCTGTGCCCACGGCACTAACAGCCACACAATCGTACACTTTTCTTTGGAAACTGCCTCTAAAATAAATTCCGGCTTGGTACCCTTAAGCAGAACTGCCCTGCCGCCGGAAAGCAGACTTCCGAACCAGTGCATCTTCGCTCCGGTATGATACAACGGCGGAATGCAGAGGAATACATCCTCCTTCTGCTGTCCGTGGTGGTTCTGTTCCACCTTACAGGAATGTACCAGACTTCTGTGTTTATGTAAAATTGCCTTCGGGAAACCTGTGGTTCCGGAGGAGAAGTAAATTGCTGCATCATCGTCATCCGTCAGCTCAATCTGTGGAGACTGACTGGAGCAGTTTGCAGAAAGAGAGGTGTAATCATCCGCAAAACTTGGACAGCCCTCACCCACATAAACCAGCAGTCTTCCCTTGCTGATGCGGTCTGCGATTTCTTCCACACGGCCGATAAAAGCATTACCAAATACCAACACATCGGCCTCTGCCAGATTCACGCAATATTCAATTTCATCCGATGAATAACGGAAGTTTAACGGTACCGCCAGTGCTCCCGTCTTTAATATACCAAAATAAATCGGCAGCCACTCTAAACAGTTCATCATAAGGATGGCTACCTTATCACCTTTCTTAATTCCACGCTGGATCAGCAGATTGGCAAAACGGTTTGCCTTTTCATTAAACACGCTCCAGGTAATCTCCCGGCGGTAGCTTGTCTTTGGACCCGGCTCAATCAGCTCATATTCTTTCCAGGTAACCCGTCTGTCCTCTTTAATTTCCGGGTTAATTTCTACCAGACAAATATCATTTGGAAATTCTCTGGCATTCTTCTCTAAAAACTCTGTAATCGGCATCTCTTTCTACTCCTTTGTTCCAAGCGCCTCTGTCACCTTCTGCTCTGTTTCCATCGTGTTCTTCTTCGTTTTAGTGCTTTGACGCTTTCGTATGTTAAATCATTATAGCATTAAACTTGTGTAAGGTCAACAAAAAAAGAGCGAAAACACATGATTTTTCTGTATTTTCGCCCTTTATGTCATTTTCTCTGTTCCAGCAGTCCGATTACCTTATCCAACCGTTCCACCTTCGCATATAAAAGCCTCTCTGTTTCTGCGTCCGGCTCATCCTGGTCCGGAATCATGACCGGAAGGCAGCCGGCCCGGTGTGCTGCCAGAATCCCTGCCGGAGAATCCTCCAGTACCATACAGTGGGAAGGCTCCACGCCAAGTTTTTTCGCCGCATACAGATAAATGTCCGGCTCCGGCTTGCCCTTTTCCACCATATAACCACTGACCAGCTCGTCAAAACTGTCCTGCATTCCTACCGATGTGAGATAGAGCACCGTCCGCTCGATAGGAGAAGAGGTAGCAATCGAAGTTTTAATCCCCTGCTCCTTCAGATACGCCAGCAGTTCGTGAATACCCGGTTTTACCGTAACGCCTTCTTTTTCCACAAAAGCGTCCATCATCTCGATACGTTTTCCACGAATATGGTCATAATCCACATCCATTCCAAAGTAGGACTGCATTTTTGCCAGTCCTGCTCCCCGGTTGAGACTGCGCATACCAAGTGCCTGTTCCTTTGTCATGGGATATCCACAGGCTCTGGCCGCCTCCTGCCAGAAACGGGTGTATAACTTCTCCGTGTCCAGCACCAGACCGTCCATATCAAATAGTATAGCTTCCACTGTTGTAAAATCCTTCATAAGGGTCTTCCTTTTTTTCTTCCCTTCCGTACTTTTCTGCTTTAATTTCACGATAGAACGCCGCATTGCTTGCTTCCATGTAAGGCACCAGCCACAGAACTCCAATACCACAGGTAAACATCACAGCCAATAATATCCAGCCAATAAAACTCATTTCCAGACAGAACAGTCTCCACCGGTTGCCATCCATCAGTTTTTTGGACGCTGCAATTGCTTCATTTGCCGTCATTTCCGGATTTTCCAGCAGTATGTAAGGTGTCATGGCATAGCCATAAGCTGCATAAATTCCCGGTATGACAAACAATAACGACCATAAAAATGTAAATACACTGCGCAGAAGCTGCATAAGAAATGCTGTTCCAAACCGGTGAAATTCCGAAAACAAATCAGAAAACGATGCCGGTTTTCTGTCCACCAGATTCAGATTAAACTTTACATAACCAAGCGTCACTGCCCCGCCTATTATAAAATGCAGAATTAAAAACAATAACGCTATAAAACCAATAAAAGAAGCAATTGCCAGAAACGTAATCTGGAATTCTCTTGGAATCACCCCATTCAAATCCGCAATACTGTCAATTCTGTCGGAACTGCTGCTTCCTGTACTTCCGCCACCGCCTGCGGAAGTGGTTGCCGCACCTAATAAAGAAGCCACAAAACCAACTCCGACTGCTTTGCCCCAGTCTCCTGCCAGTGCTTCCCTGCCTCTCTGTCTGAAATCAGCTGCACGTAACATATCATCTTCCTCTTTTCCATATTTTGTATTTCATTAGAATAGAAACGCATATCTTTTTCAGCAGTAAGCCGGATTATGCGTTACTCTTTCTTTACTCTGCAAGAATACACTCAATTCTCTGTAATTCTTCCTCAGAAAAATCCAGATGACCAATAATTTTTACGTTATCGTCAATCTGGCTTACTTTGCTGGCACCGATTAACACTGTTGTCACCCTGTCACCACGAAGCACCCAGGAAAGCGCCATCTGCGCCAGTGTCTGTCCACGCTCTGCTGCCACTTCCGAAAGCTTTTTGATCTTTTCCAGAAATTCCGGTGTAATGGAATTGGACTTTAAGAAGTGTTCTCTTGCAGCACGGCTGTCTGCCGGAATGCCATTTACATACCGGTCCGTCAGCATGCCCTGGGCCAATGGACTAAAACAGATGGAACCAGCTCCTGCTTCCTCCAGGGTATCCAGCAGTCCGTCCTCCACCCAGCGGTTTAACATACTGTATTTCGGCTGGTGAATCAGAAGCGGCGTACCATTTTTCTTTAAAATTTCTGCTGCTGCCTTTGTCTGCTCTGCACTATAGTTGGAAATTCCAACATACAATGCCTTGCCCTGTCTTACGATATCAGACAGTGCTCCCATGGTTTCCTCCAGCGGAGTATCCGGGTCTGGACGGTGGTGGTAAAAAATATCCACATAATCCAACTTCATGCGTTTTAAACTCTGGTCCAGACTTGCCATCAGGTATTTTCTGGAGCCGCCGTTTCCATACGGTCCCGGCCACATGTCATAACCAGCTTTGGAAGCAATAATCATTTCATCCCGGTACGGACGCATATCCTGCTCCATAATGCGGCCAAAATTCTCTTCTGCCGAACCATATACCGGGCCATAATTATTCGCCAGGTCAAACAACGTTATACCACTGTCAAATGCCTTATGAATAAGTGCTCTCTGGTTTTCATACGGGTCCACGGAACCAAAATTGTGCCACAGTCCAAGCGCAACCCTTGGTAAATACACACCACTGTTTCCACACTTTTTATACTGCATTCTGCCATCATAACGGTTTTCCTCTGCACAATACATATACTGATACACCTCCTGTTCAAATCATCTGTGTCCATTATAAAGCAAAAAAAGGACGGTTGCAATATGGCATTTCAGAAATTCTTCTGCCATTCTGCAACAGCCCTTTATTTTAAAATTTACTTTTCTTCTGCATACTTCTGGTTAAACTTATCCAGCAGCAACGCAGCAGCCACACCAACGACCAGACATACCACATTTATTATGGCACTGGCCAGGGAAACCGTAAAACTCTGAAACGGAATAATCATCACCGTTGCCGCAATTACCACACCAACAATGGCATGAAATGCCACGGAATAATGTTTCTTAAACAGTGTATCTACCGCCTTGGCAAATAAAATTACCGTTGCCAGACCACCGATACCACCCGGAATCAGCACTGCAAAATCCAGATGACCGATACCATCCACAAAAGGCTCATATAAGCCCAGCGGCATAAGAGTTGTGGAAAAGCTCATACCAGGCGCAATCACACTAAGTGCCAGACAGAAGCCGCAGAATACATACCATCCAAAGTTCGGGGTAATCTCCACTTCCAGCACTTTCAGACTGATTAACATGGCAAAAACAAGCACCATGGCAATTCCCATTGCCACATAAGACTTTTTACTTCTTCCCTGTTCTCCTGCCTCTTTATAAAGAGACGGAAGCATGCCGCCAATCAGACCAATAAACAGACACACCGATGGCTCCGGATAGTTTTCCAGAAAGAACGACAGCAGATTGGCAATCCCAAGAAATCCAATCACACCACCGATACCAATGGGCAGAAGTTTCGGAAAATGGGTTTTTAATTTCCGGAATGGGTCCGCCAGAAACTCCATAATGGTCTTATACACACCAAAAATAACACACAACACACCGCCGGAAATTCCCGGAAGCACTGCGCCAAGACCAATCAGGGTACCCTGCAGAACTTTTAAAATAAAACTGGACATTATGTATTCTCCTTTTATCCCTTATTAGCTGCTCCCATTTCCCTTTATCGTTTTCATAAAAAAATGCGGATGACAGGACTTGAACCTGCACGCTCCCGCACCAGAACCTAAATCTGGCGTGTCTGCCAATTCCACCACATCCGCAAATTTATTAAAACTTATTATGAAATTTTGTCAGCCTGGAACAGAAAAACCCCGGAATGAACCGGAGTACTTCCAATGAGTCACGCGGGACTCGAACCCGCGACACCTTGATTAAAAGTCAAGTGCTCTACCGCCTGAGCTAGTGACCCGAATTTTTTAACTGGGCTAGTTGGATTCGAACCAACGTCTGCAGCAGTCAAAGTGCTGTGCCT
>JAGBBW010000054.1 GCA_017938285.1 Lachnospiraceae bacterium | reverse complement strand
GATATCTGCTATTATTATAATAATCCAACCAATCATCTATTATCGCTTTAACCTCACGATATTTTGTACATTGACTAACATCAATCTCATCTTTCATATGTCCGAAAAAACTTTCTTGCGGTGCATTATCCCAACAGTTTCATCCCCCTGTACAGACAGTACATACATATCACATCCCGTTTATTTCTGACACTCAGGGGATTTACACCACCAATCCGCAGCAGATGATTTGTGTCCTCCACTGACAGCGGAAATCCAAACGCCAGCTGAAGCAGTTTTTCACGCTTCGGATTCTTTCTTCCATCAAAAATCTGATAACCATACGTAATATCCAGTCCTGCTTCCCGGATAACCTCCTGTTTTCGTTTTCCATACTGTTTCAGCAGCCGTGCTAACAGTTCCACCAGAGACTCCTCTTCGAATTCCCCTTCATTTTCCAACAAAAAACATTCCAGCGTTCCACTGCTTTTCAATTCATCCAGTAAAGTTTCTGCCGTTTTTTTCATGACCTTCACCTCTTCACCAGTTTCCAGCTATCCGCAGTTGTAACGGTTCTGTCCCATCACAATTACCCGCAGTTCTATTTTCATAGCCTTGGAAACAGTATAAGAAATGAATCACAAAAAAACTTATGCTGGCAGCATATCATTTTATTTGTAACATTTTAATCTTCCGCAGTTCCTTTTATTCCAGAATATCCACATTCTTCGCATACAGATATTCATTGGTCTTCATAAGGTCGTACTTTTTTTCCAGCGCAAACATAATAAAAGTATCCCGCCTGTTTTTCACATACAGTCTGCTGTGTCCGCCATACAGGAGCAGACGGTTGGTTTCTTCCAGGGTAAGCGGGAAACCAAATGCTATCATAATCAGTTTGTCCCTTTTCACATTCGGGCGGTCCCCATTGAATATATTATGTGCATAGGAAGGAGCCAGACAGGAACGACGGATAACATCTTTCTTATCCACATTATACTGAATCAGAAGTTCCATCAGATATTCCTGCACGTTTTTCGTCTGCAGATTGCTTTCATTTTTCTTTAGAAAATCCTCAACACTATTCGATTTCAGCAATTCTGATTCCAAAAAAAGAGTATCTTTTTCGTTCATCCTGTCTACCTCCCGCTAAATGCTATTCATCTATCCACATTGGTTTTCCAGCTATAAAATACACCCTGGCTTCATAATACTGTCCATCATCACACAATATATAAAATAACATCATGTCTCTATCCATGTACTGTGTCAGGAACTCCTTTTTCAGCGTTAAGACTTTCTGGTCTCCGGAAATTTCATAACCGCTTTCCTCTGCTGCTATCAGCATTTCTTCTCCTATCTCATAATAATGGTTTCCTAAGCTTCCTAATTTACTCACATAAAGTCCTTCTATCTTCCGTGGTGAAAACCAGTCAATTATAACCGGAATATCCCATGGAAACTCCCGGAAAAACTCTCTGTAATCGCAAAGAACCCTGTTTTCTCTTTTTTCTTCCGCATCGGCATAAACCCGGATTACATCACGGGTGCTGTAATCTCCGCTGCCTCTGTACCGGAACGATACCACTACCTCGTAATACGTTTCCTTCAAACCCAGCAGAAACTCATCTGAAATATGAACCGTTGTACCCTCAATATGCAGCATTTCTTCCGGAACTTCTATACGTTCTCCTGTCACCACCTCATGAAATACCGCTCCTTCGCATACCACGCCTTCTTTCAGTAAAAAATTTGATAACAGATAAAATTCTGTCTGGTCTGCCATATCCTTATAATAACCATAAGCCTCCTGATTCGTGGAAGCCAGAAACTCATCTATTTCCTTCGTCGTTACCAGCAGTTTCTGGTCTTCTTCCGTTTCTGCCGCAATTGTATTGTCCGCTGCGTCTTCTGCTGACTCCAATGGTTTTGTTGGCGCCGGCGATTCTGTTGACACTGGCGGTTCTGTCGGGGCAGGTGATTCCGCTGACACTGGTGGTTCTGTCGGGGCAGGTGATTCCGCTGACACTGGTGGTTCTGTCGGGGCAGGTGATTCCGCTGACGCTGGCGGTTCTGTTGGGGCAGGTGATTCCGCCGACACTGGTGGTTCTGTCGGGGAAGATGGTTCTGTCGGAACAGGTGTACCGGCCGCTTCCCTGTTTGCAATCTTTTCCACCATTTCCCTGGTTTGATGCAGCAGACATCCCTGCCACATTACAATCACAAACATCAGCACAGCCATTGCCCAGCCGAGCACTGATTTTTCTGTCACAGAACTTAACACTAAAATTCTCCGGATATCTTTTTCCAGTTCCTCCACCTTCTGATAACGGTCCTTTGGGTCAAAATTCCGGCACTTCCCAATAATCTTTTCCCATGCCCTGGCAAACGCCCTGCGCTCTGTCAGCTCCAGCTCCCGGAATACCATTCCCATGGAATATATATCACTGCGGACGTCCGTCTGGGAATAGCCAAACTGCTCCGGTGGCGCAAACTCTACCGTTCCCAGCAGCCTTGTGTCACTCCGGTCATCATCTTCCCTGTAATACCGGGAAGCATCAAAATCAATCAGCTTCAGGGCACCCTTTTCACTAATTAAAATATTGGACGGTTTGATATCCCTGTGGATAATGGGTGGTGTCTGGTCGTGCAGACACTTTACTGCCTCACACAACTGTAATGCAATATCCAGCTTCTGTTTATCATTCAGACGATTCGCCCTCAGATATTCTTCCAGATTTTCTCCAGCCAGATGCTCTTCCACAACAAACAGTTCTTCTCCATGTATTTCACAACGGTATATTTTTGGAATATACACACTATGTACTTTGGAAATCTGGTGAAAAATTTCCGGATTTACCCCTTTTAACCGTTTTACTATAACGGCATCTTCAAAGCCATCCAGAAAAGCCACTTCAATCGTTGCCTTTTCTGACTTTCTTATTGTCTGAATCGATGTATATTCAATCGTTCCCATACTGCGTCTGTTTTACCCTTCCAGTTTCTGTTGCATTTCGTAGTCTTCCGTCTTATATTACCTGTTTTTCCATAAACCATTGCAGTTACCTATAAAAAGCCTCTGCCGGGCTAATCACCCGGCAGAAGCTTCCAGCTTACGGCACCTGCTATTTTTCTCCACTGCCATCATTATCTTCCTTTGTCAACGTTTCTTCTTCCATCTGATACAGATAGGAATTGCATTCCTCCAGCGTCATTCCCTTATGGAGACAATACATACAGATGACATCCCGCTTGTTCCGGATATAAAGGCTGTTCACCCCACCTGCCATAAGCATTCTGTTGGTATCTTCCAGCGACAAAGGAAATCCAAATGCCAGCTGCAGCAGTTTTTCCCGCCGCGGGCGCTTCTTTCCATCAAAAATCTGGTAACCATATGTATAATCCAGCCTGGCTGCTTTGATCACATCGATTCTGGATTTTTTATACTGTTCCAGCATTTGTGTAAGAATTTCGGATAAAGAACAGTATTCAAATTCCTGTTCATTCTCAGTAATAAACTCTCCCAGGACCTTTGCCTGCTTCAATTCATTTAGTAACTCTTCTGTGGTCTTCTCCATGCGTCCGGCACCTCATATTTACTCTTACTCACGATTTTTGTCATTCTTTCATGCATACTTTGTAACTGTTCCATCCATTTGCAGTTACCTTACTTCTATATTAGAGCAAATATTCGAAAAAATCTTATGCCGACAGCATAATTTTACCATTATTTCAAAAAAATTTTATTTTAAAATGAATTTCTCGATTACCTGTACAATTCCATCTTCATCATTGGAAGCAGTGACATAATCTGCGGCCGCAAGAACCTCTTCCCTTGCATTTGCCATGGCAACTCCCAGACCGGCATATTCAATCATGGTGCGGTCATTATATCCATCACCGCAGCAGATAATTTCCTCTCTGGAAAGTCCTAAAAACGGCAGGAAATTTTTCAGCACGGAAGCCTTGTCAATCCCTCTTGGCATAAGTTCCAGGAAAAATGGTTCAGAACGGAAAATGTTCAGTTTTCCGGCATACTTTTCCTTTAATTCCTTTTCCAGTTCCACCAAATGCTCCGGTTCTCCGGTCATCAGACACTTATTCACCGGAAAATCGACATAATCTTTAAAATGACCCACTTTTTTCAGTTCAATGCTGTTAATACGGGCTTCCAGTTCCATATATTCATCTACTTCCGTACCTGCCAGCGCATATTCACTGTCATAGGTCAGAATACCAACTCCATGCTGCAAAGCTTCTTCGCAAAGAATTCCTACCATTTCTGCAGATATCGTCTTATCCAGCACCACTTCTTTGGTTTTATAATTTAATACCCGTCCACCATTAAAAGACAGCACATAGTTTCCAAAGCGTTCCAGCTCCAGCTCTGCTGCCACCTTTTTTGTTCCCGGAGTCGGACGTCCGGTGGCAATTGCCACATAAACGCCCTGCTCTTGAATTTTAATCAATGCTTCCCGGGTTGCCGGGGTAATTTCTTTTTTGGAATTTGTCAGCGTTCCGTCGATATCCAGAACAATTAATTTGTAATCCATGACTACTGTTTCCTCCATTTATAACTCCAGCGGTTCCGGAGCTTTACACTCTCTTTCTGATGTTTTTTCACACTCTGAATTTAGCGGATTCTCTCCGGGAAACCAACCTTCTTCTGCACCTTTCTCAAGGTCTTGTTGGCAAAATAGTTTGCCTTTTCTGCATTGGTCTTGATTACGTTGTCCACATACGCCTTATCCTTCGCAATATCCGCCATGCGGTCCTGCAGCGGCTTCAGCACGGAAACAACCGTTTCACCAACCGCCATCTTGAAATCACCATAGCCTTTGCCGTCAAATTCCTTCTCCACATCAGCCGGAGCCTTTCCGGTGCAGGCGCTGTAAATGTCAATTAAGTTCTTCACGCCCGGCTGCTCGTCACGGTACAGAATGATACCTTCGGAGTCAGTCACCGCACGCTTGAACTTTCTCATAATCGTATCCGGATCATCCAGCAGGTAAATGCTTGCGTTTGGATTTTCATCGGACTTGGACATCTTCTTTGTTGGGTCCTGTAAGCTCATAATCTTCGCCCCGGACTTACCAATGTATGCTTCCGGAATCTTGAATACATCACCGTAAATTCCGTTAAAACGCTGTGCCACATCCCTGGTCAGCTCCAGGTGCTGCATCTGGTCAATACCTACCGGAACAACATCCGACTGGAACAGAAGAATATCTGCCGCCATCAGCACCGGATAAGTGAACAGACCTGCATTGATATTATCTGCGTGCTTTGCAGACTTGTCCTTGAACTGGGTCATTCTCTGCAGCTCACCCATGTAGGTAAAGCAGTTTAAAATCCATGCCAGTTCTGCATGGGCAGAAACATGGGACTGATAATAAATGCAGTTTTTCTCCGGATCAAGTCCTGCTGCCAGATACAGGGTCAGCAGCTTTCTGGCACGATTTCTCAGTTCTGCCGGATCCTGTCTTACAGTAATGGAATGTTCATCCACCACACAGTAAAAACAGTTGTACTCATCACTTAATGCCACCCAGTTTTTTAATGCTCCTAAATAATTTCCCAAGGTTAAATTACCTGTTGCCTGCATGCCGCTGAATAATGTCTTTTTTGAATCTTCCATGTGAAATTCCTCCTCTTCTTTCCTGTCGCTGCGACGATAAGCAGCACTTCGAAAACTCCGTTTTCCGGCTACTGCTTATCGCGCAACAAAGAATCTCGCTTGCGAGATTCTCCGCCTGCGGCGGGTCGCTTTTTGCGACATACTACCTTTCCGCCGCAGTGCGATTCTCGCAGAGCGTTTTTGTGATATAGGACGTACTTTCCTATATCACAAAAAAACGCTTCTGCCCCAATCTTCACTGGGACAGAAGCGTCATCCTGCTTCTGCGGTACCACCCGGTTTGATATCCTGCTGATATCCACCTCAATTTCCCGTAACTCCGGTCCTGCCGGTAATTACGATTCCTGTCTAACGGTCAGGCTTCCGTCCGGCATTACTCACACACTGCTTTCCTCCGGCCCTTGTAAGTCCATTCACCCTATCCTCCTCCCTGCCTCGCACCCACCGGCAGGTCTCTGCAGATTGCAGATAAAGCTACTATTCTTACGCACTGGTTTCCTTTTTATTTGAAACTAAGTATACACGGCAGAGCAGGAAATGTCAAGAAAATCTACATAATGTTACTGTTCTTTCGCACCAAGGCAGCAAGTGTCTGAGTGCTCTGTGAACACTGACCCCTTTTCTGCATACCCATACACTTTCAGTTCATGCAGTGCTCTGGTTGCTCCGATATATAATATCTGCCTCTGGTATTCCGTCATTTTTTCTTCTTCCGGCACATAAGCTACATGCACACTGTCAAACTCCAGTCCCTTGGCAAGATAAAACGTAGTAATCACAATTCCCTTTTCCATACGGCTGCTTTCCGCAGACAATAACGTCACCGGAAGTTTATCCTTCCATACGGAATACAAACGTTCCGCCTGTTCTTTGGTTGTTGTAAGAACCGCTGTAGTTTCATACTGTCCACTGCATTCCTGCTCTTTTTGTAACTGTTCCGCAATCGTTTCCCACATTTCCTGCTCATTAGAAGAAGTTATCCACTCCGGTTCCTTTCCGGGACGTTCAAACGCCTCTTCTCCTGTCAGTCCGGCAATCCGGCTGGCAAACCGGGTAATCTCCGAAGTAGAACGGTAACTCTTTTCCAGAGTCAGCATTTTTGCTTCTTTTCCAAAGATTTCTCTGCAGAATGCCTGGGTATCCATCTTCCCCGGTGCTGCCTGCTGTTCCCTGTCTCCTAAAATTGTCATCGGACAGGAAAACATTTTACTGAGAATCAGAAACTGCACATAAGAATAATCCTGCATTTCATCCACAATCAGGTGCTTAATTCCACTGCGTTTTACACTGCCATGAAGCAGATGCTTTAAATATAACATCGGATATACATCCTCGTATGGAATACTTCTGGCATCCTCCCCGATTTCTTTTCTCCCGCTTTCTTTCAGAAAACGGTTATACAACCGGAACAGATCGGTCATTTCATACATTTTTTCCAGTCTGGACACGATAATGTCCCGCTCCATCACATCCAGTTCCTTTCCGCTTAAGGTTTCCTCTTCGTCTATGATATATTCTGCAATGGTTTTGATTCGCTCCAGAATTGGAATATCCGGAAACTTTTCATAAAACAATGTCCGGAGTTCATGCTCACTGCGCTGTATCTTTTTGTAGGTAAACGGTCGGAAATTCATCAACGAATCCTCCAGGAACAGTACAAATTCATTCAGTTCCAGTACATATTCCTTTGACTGCTTTTCCTGTACCCGGCTCTGGTACTCCAACGCCTCTTTCTCCGGCAGGGTCAGCAGTCGTTCCAGATATTCATAACGGTCCTCCGTATCCTTGTACTGTTTCAACTCCCGGTAGGCATATAAATCAAAGGTCATTTCCAGTATATTTTCTTCCCCAAGCTCCGGAAGTATATGGGAAATGTATTCCGAAAATACCGGATTCGGTGACAAAACCAGCACCTGGTTCGCCGCAAGCTGCTTTCTTCTGTGATACAAAAGATACGCCACCCGGTGCAGGGCCACAGAAGTTTTTCCCGAACCGGCACAGCCCTGAATCACTAAAATTTTATCCTTCTCGTTACGGATAATGGCATTCTGCTCCTTCTGAATGGTGGTGACAATACTTTTTAACCTCGCATTGGCATTCATGGAAAGCTCCTTCTGCAAAATGTCGTCATTGATGACTATTTCACTGTCAATGACATACAAAAGCTTCCCTCCCTTGATTTTATACTGGAACTTTCGTAAAAGCTCTCCATAAATTCTTTCTTCCGGTGCCTGGAAAGAAGCCGGACCAATATCATAATCATAAAACAGTCCGGAAATTGGCGCACGCCAGTCACATACTAACGGCACCATACCCTTTTTCGGAGAAAAATCCCCGATTCCAATATAGTAGGTTTCTTCTTCCTCTTCTCCTTCATACCGGAACGTAATTGCCGCAAAGTATGGAGAATCCAGCATTTTCTGGTAGCGGGTGTACTTTTTTACCAGTTCACTGTGGGCATCCGCTTCTTCCTTTAAAAGACGGTCATTGTCAATTTTTTCGTAACCAAACTCATCATACTCCGTGTAGCTCTCCCAGTAATACTCCTGCATTCGGGCAATCTCTGACCGGCGGAATTCCATTGTTTCCTCCAGCTCTGCGATGGCCTCTTTCAGTCGGGAAAGTACCCGGTTTACATACTCTTCGTGGTTCATTAGGCAAATTCTCCTTTCTGTGGATAACCTTTCCAGGGAAGCAATGAATTAATCAACGTTTCCCTATCATTATATAAGTCCCTGTTCCAAATAACAAGACTGGATATTGGGCGCAGATTCTACTGCAAATTCGTGCGATCCACCGGAAGCTTCTAAGGAAGCAATAAATTATTCAGTGCTTCCTTAGAAAAAAGTTATTCTTGACATTCTGTCAAAAACAGCTATACTGAATTTTGCTAGGGGTGCCATTTGCTGAGAAGCAGTCATATGTCTGCTGACCCTCATCACTTGATCCGGTTAATACCGGCGTAAGGAAGCAACACTCAGAACATGTGAATTTACGGTTACCTCCTAAGCTTCTACTTAAGGAGATTTTTTTATGTCCGGAAATAAAACAAAGCAGCTTGTATTTTCTTCCATGGCTATTGCCCTGGCTACCGTTGTTTCCGTTGTTATCAAACTGCCAAGCCTGCCAAATGGTGGTTCCACCACCCTCTTCAGTATGCTGCTTGTCAGTCTGGTAGGCTACTGGTATGGTCCTGCCTCCGGTCTCATCGCCGCCTTCTCTTACGGTATTCTGCAGTTCGTCACCGGTCCTTATGTCATACATCCTGCCCAGGTTCTCTTAGACTATCCGCTGGCTTTTGCAGCTCTTGGCCTGTCCGGCTTTTTCCATAACCGGAAAAATGGTCTGGTTACCGGCTTTCTTGTAGGGGCTTTTGGGCGCTTTTTCTTTCACATGGTTTCCGGCCTGATTTTCTACACTACTTATGTGGATTCCTTCAACGGCAATGCCGCCGCCATCTGGGCTTCCACCCTGTATAACTTAAGTTACATTTTACCGGAAGTTATCCTGACTCTCCTGCTGCTGGTACTGCCTCCGGTACGTAAAACCCTGGCAAAAATCAAGATACTGGCAACAGAATAATCATTACTGGTATTAATATTTTTTATTGAATTGGTTATTTAAATATTTCCAGAATCGCTTTAGAATACCTTCCAACAGTACTGAAAGGAACTATATTCCATTATGCATAATACAATACCAAAAATTGCTGCCGTAAACGGCATTGTTGGTTTTGGAAAATCTTCACTGGCCGTTACCGTCCCTGTGATTTCCGCTATGGGAATCCAGTGTTGTCCGGTTCCGACTGCCCTGTTTTCCAATCACCCCGGTTTTCCGCAGTTTTACAAACAGAACCTGACCGCGGAACTACCAAGTTATCTGGACTACTGGCAGAAGCTTTCCCTGACCTTTGACGGCATTCTTTCCGGTTTTCTAAGTTCTATTGAGCAGATAGAACTGGTAAAACGCCTGATTACAGAGTTTTCCACGGAACATACCAGGGTTATTATCGACCCGGTTATGGGTGATAATGGCCGTCTGTACTCTGTCTATACAAAGGAAATGTGTGAAGCAATGAAACAACTGGTTTCCTGTGCCCACATTCTGACCCCGAATCTGACAGAAGCCTGTATTTTAGCCGGTATGGACTATCACTCCGGTGACTGGACCGACACGGAACTGCACCAGCTTCTGGACAGACTCACCAGATATCCGGCAGAGCAGATTGTAGTTTCCGGCATTACTTCGGAGGATTTCCTGGTCAATCTGATTTTTGACCGTACCCAGGGAGTTACTATCCAGAAACAAAAAAAAGCCGGAAACGAACGTTCCGGTACCGGAGATGTTTTTGCTGCAATTATTGCTTCCAATGCAGTACACGGAATCCCTTTTGAAGAATCCGTTACCATGGCAGGACAGTTTGTCCGGGAAGCCATCCTTTATACCGAAGAACACCACATCCCTTCTACGGATGGTGTGTATTTCGAACCACTGCTCCACCGGCTGGCCACATGGTAAACCGGCATATACCGGCACTTTCTCTTTACACCGTGTACCGCCAGCCATACTGTTTCTGTTAAAAGCATTACCAACTGATACTCCTGTCCCTCACAGGCAGTACACTGAAAGGAGTTACCATGCAAAAAAAGAATCTGATACCATTAATCCCCGGCAGCATACTGACTGTCGGAGGACTTATTTCCACCATTGCCGGCTTCACCGGTTATACTCCGGCAGAAAAAATCAACAGTGAAGACCCCTTCTTTCCATTTATCCTCTGGGGAATTTTCGCACTGCTCATCGGTCTTGTCGTTCTGGTAAATGGCATTTCCAAAGCCAGAGCGAAAGAAAATACTGTTACCTACTCCTCTTCTGAACAGGTAAAACGTATGGCCCAGGCCGCTTTATTTGCTGCCCTGTCCTACATCATGTTTACATATTTTAAAATTGACATCAACCTGCCAGGCGGCTCCACCGCATTTCACCTTGGAAATACCTTTGTTGTACTGGCCGCCCTGCTGCTTGGCGGCTCCCTTGGCGGTGTGGCCGGAGCCATCGGCCTTACCCTGGCTGACCTGACAACCATTTATGTTACCAGTGCCCCAAAAACCTTTTTCCTGAAACTCTGCATTGGACTGATTACTGGATTTGTGGCACACAAATTATTCCACATTACCAAAATTACTGACCGTAAAAAACTTGCCACTGCCACGGTTGTTTCTGCCGGGGCCGGACTGCTCTTTAATGTTATTGCAGACCCACTGGCTGGCTATTTTTACAAGATGTATCTGTTCGGCATTCCACAGGACGCCTCCGCTGCACTGGCCAAAATCGCCACACTGACCACAGGTGTTAATGCTGCCCTGTCCCTGCTTTGCGCTGTGCTCCTGTACCTTGCTGTACGCCCGGTACTTATCAAAGCCGGATTATATGTACGTCTGGAAAAGTAAATACAAAGTAAGATGGAACAGGAACTTACTGCCCTATGGTAATCCCCCTGTTCCACCTTACTTTGTGTCTTTCCTGTCCCTTGTACTTTTTCCTATCCTCTTACTTCTGCCCCAAACGGCATTAACGCCAGCTTCATCAGCTTAAAATGCTGTAATCCAAACGGAATACCCACTACCGTTACACAAAGAACCAGACCGAACACCAGATGTTCCAGTGCCAGTGGCAGTCCTGTCACCACAATCCAGATAATATTTAATATCAGAGAACCGGCACCACCACCATATTCCACCTCTTTTCCAAATGGAAAGAACGATAAACCTGCCAGTTTAAAACACTGTACTCCAACCGGAATACCCACAATGGTGATACACCAGAGCAGACCAGCCAGCAGCCAGCTGAGACCACTTAATACTCCACCAAATAGAAACCAGACAATA
This sequence comes from Lachnospiraceae bacterium, assembly GCA_017938285.1. GTDB lineage: Bacteria > Bacillota > Clostridia > Lachnospirales > Lachnospiraceae > SIG299. Next base: position 1,422 of record JAGBBW010000054.1, on the reverse strand, counting down.
TTTCCAAGACAACCCATCTTTCTTCTCCTCTCGTTTTTTACTCAGATACCCTTGGTTCATTTTATGGCTCTATCTTACACTATGATACACAAAAATACCATAAGAGTAACATGAAAAAATTCTTAGAATTTGATGAGAAATCGAAGTTACCTGCCACACCTGAATCATGTTCTTTCGCACTCCGACAGCAAGTGTCTGAGTTCTCTATGAACAGTAACCCTGTCACCTTGCTAACGACATTACCCACAAAATTAATAGTGACAAATTCCGCCTGTCCGTGTTACAATTAAACCAGGTGAAACACGCCACAGACGAAGACAGTTCCAGTAAACGTACTCTCTGGGCTAATGCATCGTTTTTTAATTAACCGGACTAAAATTCCAAACTATCCGCATTAAGTAGAAAATACTTCATTCCCATGATTACAAAGCCTTCTTCATTTCTCCACGGCTTTTTAGTTCCGTTTACTATCACAATCTTCTTAAATGAATCAGGTATATTTCTAAATGAATTAAGTTCCTGCGTCTGCTTTTCCTCAGAAGTCATATCATAAGCTACCTGGATATAATATCTCTGACTGCCCTGATTGACTACAAAATCAACTTCAAACTGCTTACGAGTCGTTTTCCCTTCATTATTTTTTGCATATACTTCTACGATACCAACATCCACATTATAACCTCTGATAAGTAGTTCATTATAAACGATGTTTTCCATAATATAAGTAGGTTCCTGCTGTCTAAAATTCAATCTGGCATTTCTAAGTCCCACATCTGAAAAATAATATTTTAGGTTAGCACCCACATATTTTCTTCCCTTAATGTCATACCGTTCCGCTTTAGAAATCAAAAAAGCCTCTGCCAGATAATCTATATGATTCGATATGGTTTTATTGCTATAATTGATACCTCTTTCACTTTTAAAAGTATTTGATATTTTAGTTGGATTGGTAGGTGCTCCTATGGCAGAAGCAAGAATATCTACCAAAGTTCCAATTTCGTCAACATTTTGTATCTTATTTCTCTCTACCACATCCTTAATATAGACATTGGTAAACATATTTTTTAGATATTCTGCCTTTTGGCGCTCCACAGAAAATTGTGCCACCTGTGGTAATCCACCATATATCATATACTCCTCCCAGGCATCATCATAATCTCCCTCATAAGCATTATAGAATTCTGCAAAAGATAATGGATAAATTCTTATCTCATCTCCTCTGCCTCTAAATTCAGTTACAATATCACTGGATAAAAATTTTGAATTACTTCCTGTCACATATACATCAATATTACCAATCCGAAGCAAACTGTTCAATACTTCTTCAAATCGTGGCATAAACTGCACTTCATCAGGGGACGTTGGTGTTCGCCTTGTCGATGTTGACGTGGTTGAAGAGCTTGTCGTTCATGAAATAACGGT
>JAGBBW010000053.1 GCA_017938285.1 Lachnospiraceae bacterium | reverse complement strand
GCCAAACTCAAAGGATAGGAGGCGGTCCCAATGGACAATCAAAGTTTATCACATACTAAATGGAAATGCCAGTACCATATTGTATTTATTCCGAAATATAGGAAGAAAGTGTTGTATGGGAAAATAAGAGAAGATGTTCGAGAGATAATAGTGACATTATGTGGCTACAAGAAAGTAGATATAATAGCAGGTGCAGTATGTATTGATCATGTACATCTGAGTGTAGCAATTCCACCAAAGATAGGTATATCAAATTTTATGGGGTACTTAAAAGGAAAAAGCACACTTATGATATACGACAGACACCCGGAACTGCAAAGTAAATGGGACAAAGCATTCTGGGCGAGGGGATATTATGTTGAGACAATTGGTAATATCACCGAAGAAGCAGTGCAGAAATATATAAGAGGGCAGGCAGAAGAATCGAGAAAAGAAGATTCGAGAAGTACCGCTTTATAGCGGACCAGTAATGGTGCTTGCGACACCGCCCTGTGGGGCGAGCAGTAAGAATAGCCCTTTGGAGGGCTAAGAACAAACCACCAGTTGAACTGGTGGTTGCTGACTTGTAATGACTGAAAAAGAAAAAATGCTGGCTGGAATGCTGTACGATCCATCTGATTCAGAACTAACGGAATTACTGATAAAAGCACGAAAATTAGCCAGACAATATAACCAAATTGATGAAGATGAGCCAGAAAAACGTATTGCTATTCTTCGAGAGTTGCTTCCGAACACCCCTAACTTGCCAAGCCTTCAAGCCCCCGTTTATTTTGATTATGGTTGTAATACATACTTTGGTAAGTTTAGCGGAACTAATTTCAACTTCACTTGTCTTGATGTATGTCCCGTGCACATTGGAGATAATGTGATGATTGGACCAAATGTTACCCTGGCAACTCCAATGCATCCATTATTACCGGAAGAAAGAAATGTAAGGCAACGAGAAGATGGCAGTTATTACAATTTGGAGTATGCCAAACCGATTACTATAGAAAATGATTGTTGGTTAGCAGCTAATGTTATTGTCTGCGGTGGTGTAACTATTGGAGAAGGAAGCGTAATTGGTGCAGGAAGCGTTGTAACAAGAAGTATTCCTCCATATAGTTTAGCAGCTGGAAATCCATGTCGGGTAATTCGTGAATTAACTGAAGCTGACAGGATGAAACACATATGTGATTAGCGAGGAAACTTTCAGTTTATAAGCCATATTTCTTACAAAAAATTGAAGATAACAAAGAATAATGGTTCATAGAAAACATAAAATGAAAACTATGACTTTTCCAGTTGGAATTCTGCTTTGCAAAGATAACACGGGAAATAACGCTTGTCCAGTAGTTACGAATCACATATAATATAATTGCGGAAGGAAATACTTATGCAGATACAATACGAAAAAGCAGCCATTAGGTATTTAACCGGATAGTTTCCAGGGTGGAGACGATTATGACAGAAAATGCAATAGAAAAAATGGATAAATGGGAAAAAACTGCAGAACATTCCGTGGGCGGGTTCTTGTGGCTGGGTTTTTCCAGACAGCAGACGAACAAATTAATATGCATCTCTTCGGAATATACCTCTGTCATGGATTGTGATACCGGAGAGATAAAGGAATGTGATGCGGATTACGATGAAGAAAAGTACATTGCGGTATGTGACTGTTTTCCAACGGAAGTGATTGACATTTATGGGCAATATGGCGGATATCCTGTACTTGAAACGCCGCAGGGGGAAAGTATCAGCATTCAGACACAGGAAGAGTTGTATGCAGGCAAAATAGTAAAAAGGTACAAAATACAGGTCAGTACACCGGACTCTGTAGTGGAACTGTATAACAATTATGGATATTATGTATGCTCTTTTAGTGTATGTGGAAATTATTTTGTGCTTGCAGACGATGCAGGGATTACCGTGAGGAAAAGAAAGTATAAAAATAGTTAAAATAAAACAGAAAGGACACAATTATGGACTTACCAAAAGATCCTGTCATGCTGTACAGCTTTATTAACTTAAAGCTCCGTGACTTTTATTCCAGTCTGGATGCTCTCTGTGACGATCTGGACGTGGACCGCACAGAGCTGGAGCAGAAGCTTGGTGCAGCAGGATTTTCATACGAGGAAGAAAATAACCGTTTTGTATAAGCGGAAGAGTTGGAGGAAAACTTGGATAAACAGTATAAGACCGTCTACGAGGGCGGTGAAGGTGAAATTATAGAAAAGAAATCCCGGTTTATTGCCACGGTCATTCCCTGTGAGGACGAGGAAACGGCACTGCAGTTTATTGAGGCGACCAGGAAAAAATACTGGGACGCCAGACATAACTGCTCTGCCTATACCATTGGGCTCAATCATGAGCTGGAGCGGTGCAGTGACGATGGAGAGCCGCAGAAGACAGCAGGACGGCCAATGCTGGATGTGCTGTTGAATGAGGGCATTCACAACGTCTGCGTGGTTGTGACACGGTATTTTGGCGGAGTGCTGCTTGGCACCGGAGGTCTGGTGCGGGCGTATCAGGCAGCAACGAAGGAAGGACTTGCCAACAGCACTATTATTACAAAGCAGTTTGGAAAAAAAATCCGCATAGTGACGGATTATAACGGCATTGGAAAATTG
>JAGBBW010000008.1 GCA_017938285.1 Lachnospiraceae bacterium | reverse complement strand
CCTTGCCGGATTCGGTCTTTGCCCACAGGGTTACTTTTCCCTTTTCGGTCTTTCCCGCTGCCTTACGCTCTTCCGTAGTTTCAATACCATGGAACACAAGGACTCCATGGGTGGAATTATCGAGTGTGTTGTCAGTGGTATGCCGGCTGGTATCGGAGAACCGGTATTCGACAAGCTGGACGCTTCCCTTGCAAAAGCAATGCTCTCCATCGGAAGCGTCAAAGGGTTTGAACTTGGTTCAGGATTTGCTGCGGCAGAATCCAGAGGCTCTGAAAATAATGATGCTTTTGTTCCTATGAATGGCACTATCCGCAAAGCAACCAACCATGCCGGAGGAATCCTCGGCGGTATGAGTGACGGCAGTGACATTATCTTCCGTACTGCTATCAAACCTACCCCTTCCATTTTCTCGGAACAGTCCACCGTAAATAAAAACGGTGACGCTGTTTCTGTGGAAATCAAAGGCCGTCATGACCCGGTTATTGTCCCAAGAGCTGTTGTTGTAGTAGAAGCCATGACTGCACTGACTATTGCAGATGCACTGCTGGTCAACATGCATTCCCGGCTGGATGGCGTGAAAGATTATTATAAGAGGGGCTGATTTTCCTGTATTATAAAACACACCCTGTAGCTAATTTGTCCGCGGCTCTGCCACGATAGTTACAGGGTGTGTTTCTATATTCACAAACTACTATTTCTCATATAAAAATTTCTCCGGCAGCGTCACCTTAAAGTCTTTTGCCAGATTCCGGAACTCATCCGGCATGATGGTCTGCAGCTTATCCGGTCTCATGGAAAGCATCTTCACCAGAATTTCTGCTGCCTTCTCCACTGTATGCATAAGACCAAAGGTCAGGTCAAAATCTTCTCCGGAAGCAAACATGCCATGATGCGCCCAGATTGCCACATCATACTCCTTCATAAGCTTGCTGGTCTCCACAGCAATTTCCCTGCCGCCCGGCACCATCCAAGGCACCACGCCAATACCATCCGGGAATACTACCGGGCACTCCGTTGCCATTTCCCAAAGCTCTCTTGTAAATACTTCGTCCTTTAACGGAAGCACAAAGGTCAGTGCAATTACATTCGTTGTATGGGCATGATAAATGACCCGATGCTTTCCATTTGTGGCAAGCATTTTCACTTCATGGTTCATTAAGTGGGACGGAAGCTCCGAAGTTGGTCTGCCGCCATTCACCATTCCCCAGACAATACGGTAATTTTCGCCCTTATCGTCCAGCTCGATCATGCAGATGGAATCCTCCGGCTTAATCATCACATTGCGGAAGAACTTGCCACTGCCGGTCACCAGAAAATATTCTCCTGCGAGCGCCGGAACCGAAGTTCCGATTGGCTGCCAGTCCTTTGCCTCAAAATTTTCCTTTACGGATTCTACCTCCTCTTTCTTTACACGGTAGGACAGATTGCCACCATTTCTTTCATGCCATCCCTGTTCCCATCCATCATTTGCCATTCTCATAAAACCCTGTACAAATTCTGCATCTAAAAATTTCATATTAATCTCCATTCTGAGAACGTCTTTTCGTTCGAAGAATCGCGCAACAGAAATTCGCGCAGGCGATTTCCGGCAAAATAGTATTTTGCCTGGGCGCAATCAGGGCTAATTTGTGACGTTCTCGGCACAAATTAGCCCTGTGAAAAATCAACATATCAATGTGATTTTTCACACTATATGCCTGCCAGGACTGCTGCCTTACAGCCGTCCCGGCAACTCCTTTCTTGTTATTGTATCGTTCTTTTTTAGGGAAACACTGATGAAAGCGTTTCCTGCGCCGGACACCGCAGGTTAGCGTTTTGCCAGCACTTCCTTCTCATAGGTCTCAATTTCCCTGAACCATTCTCCATCTGCCGGAACACCGCACTGTCTGCAGTATTCGGTCCATACATCGCCCATCGGGAACAGCTTTGCTTCCTCCTGAAGCACCATCAGTTCCGTCATTCGGTTTTCATCCTGTAACTGTTTCAGCAGGGCATTTGGATGCAGCATGGCATTTAACAGTGCCTTCTGCCAGCTGCGGAAGCCTACGGTCCAGGCTGACACACGGTTAATGCTGGCATCAAAATAATCCAGAGCCATATACACACGGTCCAGCGCATCGTTGCGGACAATTTCTTTTGCCATTTCCCTTGTTTCATCATCATAAAGCACTACATGGTCACTGTCCCAGCGGATTGGTCTTGTAATGTGCAGCGCAATCTCCGGGAAGAAGCAGAGCAGCGCCGGAATCTTGTCGGAAACCACTTCTGTTGGATGGTAATGACCATTGTCCATCAATGGAAGACAGCCTTCGTGGGTGGCTGCAAAGCTCAACGTAAATTCTGCGGAGCCTGCGGTATACGCCTCCACTCCAATACCAAACACCTTGGATTCCACACAAGGCTTTACCAGATTCTTATCAAACGGCTCTGAAAGTATTGCTTCGATGGACTCCTTATATCTCATACGTGGTCCCATACGGTCTGCCGGAATATCCTTGTAGCCATCACCGGTCCAGATATTCATCACACACGGAATACCGGTTTCCTTTGCAAAATACTCGGAAATCCGGATACATGCCTTACCATGTTCAATCCAGAACTTTCTCGTCTCCTCGTCCGGACTGGACAGGGTCAGACCATCCTTCACCTTATCATGGGAAAAGTATGTCGGATTAAAATCAATACCCATGTTGTGCTTCTTTGCAAACTCTACCCACTTTGCAAAGTGCTTTGGCTCTAATTTGTCACGGTCCACAAATTCGCCCTCTTCAAAAATTGCATAGCTGGCATGCAGATTTAATTTCTTCTTACCCGGCATAAGGCTGATGGCCTTTTCCATATCCTGCATCAGCTCCTGCGGAGTTCCTGCCTTGCCCGGATAATTACCGGTAGTCTGAATGCCTCCGGTCAAAGGACCGTCATGGTCAAAGCCCGTCACATCGTCTCCCTGCCAGCAGTGTAATGCTACCGGAAGCTCCTTTAACTTTGCAATCACTGCATCGGTATCCACCCCAATGGCTGCGTACTGCGCCTTCGCAGATTCATAGCGTTCGTTCTGGTTCATGTTTGTTTCCTCACTTTCTTCTTTTCCTTTTTACCGGTATTCCTTCACTGCAAAGGAATCAAAAATGCAGCTTCTCGCCTCAGCCAGATTTGCTAATTCCCCGGCTGCCAGCATCTGGGCCGCCAGATTTCCAATGGCAGTTGCCTCCGTCGGTCCTGCATAAACCGGAACCTTTGCCGCTGCTGCCGTCAGTCTGTTTAAATAGTCCGCATTGGCACCACCACCGACAATATGAATGCTGTCATAGTTCTTTCCGGTCATTTGCTGGATTTTTTCCTTGGTTTCTGCGTAGCACTGTGCCAGACTGTTGTAAATAACTGCTGCCACCTCTGCAATTCCTTCCGGCACCTGCATACCGGCTTCTTTGCAGGCATTTCGTACTTCCTCTGTCATATTGGCAGGAGCTAAGAACCGTTCATCGTTACAGTCCACCAGGGACGAAATCCTGCATTCTGCCGCCTGACTGCAGATTTCACCAAAGCTCATCTCCGGTGCCATTTCCTTCCGGACGGACTGAATCATCCAGAGCCCCATAATATTCATCAGATACCGGAAACGGTAATCATAGCCGCCCTCATTGGTCAGATTCCTCTGTCTGCTCTCCTCCGAGCAATCCGCTTCCTTAAGCTCCGTCCCCATCAGGGACCAGGTTCCGGAGCTGATATATAACACATCCTCTTTATTGGACGGTACTGCCAGAACCGCTGAACCCGTATCATGGGTCGCCGGCAGCACCACCTGACACGGAAACCCTACCTCTTCTTCTATTTCCCTGCTCAATCTTCCAAGCACCGTTCCCGGGAGCCTGATTTCCTGAAAAATATTTTCAGGATACCCTAAGCGTTCTATCAGCTCCCAGTCCCAGTTCTTTGTCTCCGGGCTGACTAACTGGGTGGTAGTAGCATTGGTATATTCCGCTGCCTTTACCCCGGTCAGCAGATAGTGGAAATAATCCGGAATCATCAGCATAGTCTCTGCCACCTCCAGCCATTCCGGATGCTGCTTTTTTACTGCCATGAGCTGATAAATTGTATTGAATATCTGCTTCTGAATGCCGTTCCTTCCGTACAGCTCCTTCTCCGGAATCCGTTTGTATACTTCCTCATCCATGCCTTTGGTCCGGTCATTCCGATACGCTGCTGCAATCCCCACACGGTTTCCTGCTTTATCCAAAAGCACATAATCCACCGCCCAGGTATCAATCCCTACACTACAGGGTGTCCTGCCAAGTTCCCTGCATTTTTTCATTCCTGTCTTGATTTCCTCAAACAGCCGGTCCACATCCCAGACCTTTTCCCCATTTATTTCGGTCATGCCGTTTGGAAAACGGTAAATCTCTTCCAATACCATTCTGCCCTGTTCCAGGTGCCCCAGCATATGACGTCCGCTGGATGCTCCAATGTCGATGGCAAGATAATAGTTCTTCATGTGTTATACACCCTTTCTTTCCTGTACTACAGATACCACTCCCATCATTATGTTTATTCTACCTCAAACAAGGACACAAAAAAAGGACCGCTTTTGTGGTAAAAACTGTCCTGATTTGCTTTTTTACACCCAGCGTATTTTCCATGACTGAAAAGGCCCCTGGAAATTTTCCAGGGGAACCTTCTGTTTCGCTTATTAAAATAATTTTTTAAATGCTCCTGCGATATCCGAAATCTTATCTGCTGTCAGCTTTGCTTTCACGCCATCGATAATTTTTTCCACAATATCATCCGGAAGATCTACACCTAATACCTTTTCAATCACCTTTACCGGCTCTTTTTCAAACTGTTCTTTAATATCAGGCTCATCCTTAATTTTATCAACAATACTTTCAATCTTTTCCTTCAGTTCGTCCATGATTTACTCCTCCACTACGATTTCTGCATCTACTGCATTCTTCTTTACAGATTCCACACCGTTTTCACAGTTGGCAAGAGTTGTATAGCCCTCACTTACCGCAATTACCTGACCATTGGTAGCCTTTAAACGGAATCTGAATTCCTCTGCCTTATCCTTGTAAATCTCGAACTTAGGATTTTTTTCTGTAGCATATCCTTCAACTGTCTGATTTTCAACATTGGCTACCGGAGCGTTCTTCTGAACACTGGCAATACCATTCTTACATGCTGCATCTGTAGTATATACTTCAGAAGTAGCAATTACCTGACCATTCGTAGCCTTTAAATCAAATTTCACACCTGTGTTCGTTTTACGCATTACAAATTTACCCATAAGAAAACCTCCATCATGTCATTCGTTTTATATGAAACTATTTTACAACATTTTTTCGACAATTACAAGGATAATTCCATATTTTCTGCAAACATTTGTAACTATTCAGCCTTATCTGCTATATATACGGACTGCAAGCCTGCTTGTAAGGCTGTATATATAGCAGATAAGGCGATTAGCACCACCCCATCCAAATGAGTAAAACGGACAGCTGCAACGCAGCGACTGACAGCTTGCTGGCAGGTTTTACGAATGCGGATTTGGGGCGGGCTGAATAGTTACAAACATTTACGGTTTACACCGGAACTTCTTTGGTGTCATCCCATACTGTTCCTTGAAAATTCTATAAAAATAGCTCTGGTTATCATACCCTACTGCCAGCCCGATTTCCTGAATCGTTTTTGTTGTATTCTGCAGCAGATACGCCGCCTGGTTCAGCCGCTTTTCCTGCAAAAGCTCTGTAAAAGTCCTGCCGGTCTGCTTTTTGATTTCCTTGGACAGCCAGTAAACATCATAGTTCAGCTGCTTTGCCAGTTCCGTCAGTTCTCCATCCCGGTAATGTTCCTCAATAAATCCCAGAACATCAATCACCAGCCGCTGTCCCTGCTGCTCCCTCCTGGTTTCCATACTGTCTAAATGATTGAGCAGCTGCAAAAATAACAGCCCCATGGTAGCCTGATTAATACTGCGCCGGTTTGACTGACGGTTCCAGATAGTCCAGATTAAATTTTCCACCAGATTCTGGATTGGGAGCACCTCTGCCACTTTAAAATGCATATAACCGCTGCGCTCATCCCGTCCCATCAGACAGTCCACAACAAAATCCCGGAGCAGATTCTTCTCCTCTCCAAGCATTTTTAACGTATAATCAAAAAATTCCGGCAGAATAATAAAATTCACCGCAATATCTTCTTCTCCGGCAGGAAAAATCTCCTGCTCTGCCTTCCGGTTCAGAATCAGCAGTTCTCCTTCCTTCAGAAAGATATCCTCACCATCCACCACATGGTGCGTCATCCCGGAGCACATATAAATCATTTCAATATAATTGTGGGTATGTTTTGGAAAATGCACAAAGCGTGTATGGGGACGGACTTCAATCAGCTTGCCTGACTCCAGAAGTTTTGCAGCATCAATCATATCTGTCCCACGTCCCATATACCGTTCCTTCTCAATTTCCCTGCGCCCATGCAGAATTCCATGCTCTTCCTCTGTAATTTTTTTCAGCTCCCGATATAACGCTTCTGTAATCATATAGTCTCCCACTCTAACGGACTGATGACCGTTTCCTCTAGTATACACGAAAACAGGAGCGATTGCAAAACGTCTTTTTCTTTGCAGTCACTCCTGTTTAAACTAACTTTTTTCGAATGCTTTTTTCCAAACCCAGGACTTCAGTTTTATTTACGCATTCTTCTCATTGATGTAATTCATCAGTCCATCCGCTTTCATGATTCTCTGCATAAACTCAGGGAATGCCTGACCCTGGAAGGACTGGCCTGTTGTTACATCCGTAATCACACCATTGTCAAAATCAACTTCCACCTCATGGCCTGCCTCGATTGCCTTTGCTGCATCCGGACACTCTAAGATCGGAAGACCAATATTAATGGCATTACGATAGAAAATACGTGCAAATGTCTCCGCAATAACGCAGCTGATACCCGCTGTCTTGATGGCTAATGGTGCGTGCTCTCTGGAAGAACCACAGCCAAAGTTCTTATTTGCCACCATAATATCGCCCGGCTTTACCTTATTCACAAAGTCCTTATCGATATCTTCCATACAGTGGGACGCTAAATCCTTTGCGTCGGAGCTGTTTAAGTATCTTGCAGGAATAATTACGTCTGTATCTACATTATCACCATATTTATGAACAATTCCTCTTGCTTTCATATTTACCAAACCTTTCCCAGAAGCTGTCTTTCTGAACCGTTTGTACCTTCAACGGTATTTCTGCACACAGCTTCTATTTGATTTTTCTTTCACTCTATTTCTGCTCTGCCGTTTTACAGTCCCAGTTCGGATGGCTCAGAAATCTTTCCGGTTACTGCACTTGCTGCTGCCACTGCCGGGCTTGCCAGATAAACTTCGGACTCAATGTGACCCATACGTCCTACGAAGTTACGGTTTGTTGTGGAAACCGCACGCTCGCCAGCCGCCAGAATACCCATATGACCACCAAGGCATGGACCACAGGTAGGTGTGCTGACAATTGCACCTGCTTCAATGAAAATCTTAAGCAGACCTTCTTCCATTGCCTGTAAGTAAATCTTCTGGGTAGCCGGAATTACGATGGCACGGATACCCTTTGCCACCTTTCTTCCCTCTAATACTTTGGCAGCAACACGCATATCCTCGATACGTCCGTTCGTACAGGAACCGATCACAACCTGGTCAATCTTTACCTCACCGGATTCCTTTACGGTCTTTGTGTTTTCCGGAAGGTGAGGGAACGCCACGGTTGGCTCCAGAGTGGAAAGGTCGATGGTATATGTTTCATCGTACTCTGCATCTTCATCTGCCTCATACACGGTATAAGGCTTTGTGCTGTGCTCCTTCATATAAGCAATCGTTAAATCGTCAACCGGGAAAATACCATTCTTTGCACCGGCTTCGATTGCCATGTTCGCAATGGTAAAACGGTCATCCATGGACAGGTTCGCAATACCGTCACCAACAAATTCCATGGATTTATACAGCGCACCATCCACACCAATCATACCGATGATGTGAAGAATGACGTCCTTACCGGATACCCACTTCTGCGGCTTGCCGGTCAGCACGAACTTAATCGCAGATGGCACCTTAAACCATGCCTTACCGGTAATCATGCCGGCACCCATGTCAGTGCTGCCGACACCAGTGGAGAACGCACCAAGAGCACCATATGTACAGGTGTGGGAGTCTGCACCAATACAGGTTTCGCCTGCAACAATCAGACCTTTTTCCGGAAGAAGAGCATGCTCGATACCCATTTCGCCTACTTCAAAATAGTTGGTAATATCATGCTTCTTTGCATATTCTCTTACACATTTGCAGTGCTCTGCGGACTTGATGTCCTTGTTTGGTGCAAAATGATCCGGCACCAGGGCAATCTTATCTTTATCAAATACTGTCTTCTTGTTTAACTTTTCTACTTCATGAATGGCTACCGGACCGGTAATATCGTTTGCCAGTACCATATCCAGATCTGCTTCAATCAGCTGTCCGGCAACTACGCTTGCAAGACCTGCGTGAGCAGCCAGAATCTTCTGAGTCATTGTCATTCCCATGAGTTTGTCTCCTTTTTTTGTTGTTATAATTCAAATTTGTCTACTTCTACAAACTAAAAGCTTCCTCAGACATCTAAGATAACTTTTTTGCACTTAACACAGCGATGTGCAGGTAGTTCATTATTCGCAAAATTTTTTTTACAATCCAAAAATAACCCTTTTTTCTCTCCTTTTTTTAACCATTGGGGCACCATGCGGGAAATCAATGCTCCCTCTTCCATTTCACTGTCACAATATGGACACTTCATCTTATTCATCTCCTCCAAATTCCTATGCTTCTTTACAAAGCCTGATGCACCACAGCAGCCACCAGTTTTCTCTGGTATTATAACAGTTTCCTCTTATTCTATCAAGTAAGAAACCGTTCTTCTTTATCAGCAAATACTGCCTAGCCTTCAATCGCCTTACAGATAATATCTCCCATTTCGATTGTTCCAACCTTTGTACAGCCCTCGGACATAATATCTCCGGTGCGGTATCCTGCATTTAACGCAGAATGGATAGCAGCCTCGATATCATCTGCCTCCTTGTCTAAATCAAAGGAATAACGAAGCATCATTGCCGCGGAAAGAATGGTAGCAATCGGATTTGCCAGATTCTTTCCTGCAATATCCGGTGCAGAGCCATGGCTAGGCTCATATAAACCAAGCTTGCCTTCGCCAAGGCTGGCAGAGGAAAGCATACCGATGGAGCCGGTTACCATACTTGCCTCATCAGAAAGAATGTCACCAAACATATTCTCTGTCAGGATAACGTCAAACTGGGTTGGGTCCTTTACTAACTGCATGGCACAATTATCTACCAGCATATCAGAAAGCTCTACATCCGGATAATCCACAGCAACTTCCTTTACTACTGCTCTCCAGAGTCTGGAAGAATCCAGTACGTTTGCCTTGTCTACGCTGCAGACCTTTTTATTTCTCTTGCGGGCAATTTCAAAGCCCCACTTTGCAATTCTTCTGATTTCTTCTTCATTATAGGTAAGCGTGTCCACTGCGGTACGGAGTCCGTTTTCTACCGTAGTATGTCTTTCACCAAAGTAAAGACCGCCGGTCAGTTCTCTCATTACGACAAAATCAAAACCATTGCCTACAATATCAGGACGTAACGGGCAGGCTTCCTTTAACTGTGGAAACAACACTGCAGGACGGATGTTGGCAAACAGGCCAAGACCCTTACGGATAGCAAGCAGACCTGCCTCCGGACGCTTGTTTGGAGGTAATTTGTACCATGGGGAGGTGTTTGTGTTGCCACCTACCGCTCCAAGCAGTACAGCGTCGCTGTTCTTTGCTGTCTGGAGTGCTTCTTCCGTCAAAGGCTCTCCGGTGGCGTCAATGGAGCAGCCGCCCATTAACACTTCGGTGTACTGGAACTCATGACCGTATTTTTTACCGATACAGTCCAATACTTTTTTTGCTTCTCTTACGATTTCTGGTCCAATTCCATCTCCTGGAATGGTTGCAATACGATATACCATTTTTTTATAGCTCCCTTCTTTTCTATACGGCGGGAAAAACGCTTTCATCAGCGTTTCCCTAAATTTCAGAACAAGCTTTCACGTCTGTTTCCGAAATGATTTTTTGTCCTGAATGATTTTTTATACTTGCATTATAACACACATCTTGATATAATCATAATGCATAATATTTATACCTGTTATAACTTGAAGTTATATCTTGATCTCTGCCATTTTTCCATGCAGTTCACTCCAGAGGACTTCAGGTTCATCAGACAAAACATCATGATCCTTTGAGGTGTGACTATGGAAACCGAATCCACATTATCGTCCTATCATATATTTAACGCCGTGGCAGAAGCCGGCAACATATCCAAAGCTGCCAAAACTCTGTATATCAGCCAGCCTGCCATCAGTCGTGCTGTCAGCAAGCTGGAACAGAATCTTTCGGTCAAGCTTTTCATCCGCGGCTCCCGTGGTGTCCATCTCACCGAAGAGGGCAAACTGTTATACGAACAT
>JAGBBW010000052.1 GCA_017938285.1 Lachnospiraceae bacterium | reverse complement strand
TCAAGGAGAATACTCTACGAATTGAAAGAATAATTCTTGTAAAATCTTATATATTGTAAACTGACTACAATATTTCAATATTATCTTTTGTTCCTATCACACTTTATAACTCATGCTTACCGTCTTTACAGATATCATTGTCATTTTGTCCCTCCTGTCTTGCTGCTTTTAACGAACTTTCCTTCATTCTCAGTAGTATTACTATTTGTCCAGCGATAAGTAGAGCCATGATGATGTCAGATAGCAACCAAACAGATACTCCGCACTGTTTTACTATTCCTATGTTTCTTCCTATTAAACGTTATCCCACAAAACTCTTATAACAAAAAATCTCCGCACATTTCTATCTGAAACACACGGAGATTTTCTATACTACTTCTCTTTTTTAATTTATTTCCTCTTACTTTGCAGTAATATATCCCTGAGCCTTTAATAACTCTGCAATCAGCACTGCACCGCCTGCTGCGCCACGCTTTGTATTGTGGGACAGACCAACGAACTTGTAATCATATACGGTATCTTCACGAAGACGTCCTGCAAATACGCCCATTCCCTTTTCCTTGTCACGGTCTAACTTCGCCTGTGGACGGTTATCCTCTTCAAAGTAAGTAATGAACTGCTCCGGAGCACTTGGAAGCTTCAGTTCCTGTGGAAGTCCCTTGAATTCCTTCCAAGCCTTAAGAATCTGCTCCTTGGATGGCTTGTTCTTGAAGGATACAAATACTGCTGCGGTATGACCATCGGAAACCGGAACACGGATACACTGGCAGGTGATTACCGGGCCTTCTGCCTTCTTAATCACGCCGTCTTCTACCTTCCCCCAGATACGGAGTGGTTCCTGCTCGCTCTTTTCTTCCTCGCCGCCGATGTAAGGAATTACATTGTCTACCATTTCCGGCCACTCAGCAAAGGTCTTACCTGCACCGGAGATTGCCTGGTAAGTAGTAGCAACCACTACGGTTGGCTCAAATTCCTTTAATGCGTGAAGCATTGGTGTGTAGCTCTGGATGGAGCAGTTTGGCTTAACTACGATAAAGCCCTTCTGTGTGCCAAGACGCTTCTTCTGGGACTCTAATACATCTAAGTGCTGTGGATTTAATTCCGGCACTACCATAGGAACGTCCGGTGTCCAGCGGTGTGCGCTGTTGTTGGAAACAACCGGAGTTTCTGTCTTTGCGTATGCTTCTTCGATTGCCTTGATTTCGTCCTTTGTCATATCAACGGCGCTGAATACGAAATCTACCTGGGAAGCTACCTTTTCTACTTCGTTTACATTCGCTACAATCAGCTTCTTTACTGCTTCCGGCATAGGTGTTGTCATCTTCCAACGGTCACCAACTGCCTCTTCATATGTCTTACCCGCACTACGTGGGCTTGCTGCTACGGTTGTAACCTCAAACCATGGGTGATTTTCCAATAAAGAAATAAATCTCTGTCCAACCATACCGGTTGCGCCTAAAATACCAACTCTTAACTTACTCATACTAATTTCTCCTCTCTTACTCCCGCCATGTGTTTTTCTCTGGCGTACATTTGTCTTTGTGCTATATTACTCTTTTTTTGAGAAAAAATCAACCTTTTTCTTCTTCTTTTTTCATTTTTGTTTACTTTGCCCTAGTAAAGCGTTAATTCTCTGCCACATTTGTATATTTTCACAAGAACTCTGCCGGCAAAAGTACAAATTATCGTTTCGTACCTTCTTCCATTTCCAGCTTACCAGCTTTGTAAACCTCCTCCCGGTAACGCTCCAGAAGTTCTTTTAACTGGTCCAGTGTTTCCACCTCATTCACAGCTCCCCGCAGCTTTGCAGCATGCGGATAACCGCTGACATACCAGGCCACATGCTTGCGCATTTCCCGGATACCGGCAAATTCCCCGATAAAATCAATATGAATGACCGCATGGCGCAGAATCATGGCAATTACCGTATCCAGATCCGGTTTTGGAATCACTGTGCCATCCTCCAGATATGCCTTTATCTGCCCAAACAGCCACGGATTGCCCTGGACTCCACGGGCCACCATCACACCGTCACATCCAGTCTCTTCCAACATCCGCATCGCATCCTCCGGCGTAAAAATATCCCCGTTTCCAATCACCGGAATCTTCACCGCTTCCTTTACCTGCCGTATGATATCCCAGTCTGCTTTTCCACTGTAATACTGCTCCCTGGTACGTCCATGAACCGCAATGGCTGCTGCTCCTGCTTCCTCTGCGATTTTTGCCACCAGCGGCGCATTGGCGTCGTCCTTTCCAAAACCCTTACGGATTTTGATGGTTACCGGCTTTTTTATGGCATTTGCCACTGCAAAAACAATTTCACCGATTTTTTCCGGTGTTTTCATCAGGGCAGAACCTTCCCCATTGTTTACTACCTTTGGCACCGGACAGCCCATATTAATGTCCAGAATGTCAAAGTTCCTCTCTTCTATGCGCTTTGCCTGCTCTGCCAGAATTTCCGGGTCCTCCCCAAAAAGCTGTAATGCCACCGGACGCTCGGATTCTTCGACCCGCAGCAGGGCTTCCGTATTTTTATTATTATACATAATCCCTTTGGCGCTGACCATTTCCGTATAAATCAGGTCCGCCCCGCACTCCTTGCATAACGTACGGAATGGCAGGTCAGTTACTCCTGCCATCGGACCAAGTGCCACAATGCCCGGCACGGTTACATTTCCTATTTTCAATTCCCGCTTTTTCATACTTACGCCTTTTTTCCGGAAGTTTTTTCATAAATCAGCCGCAGTCCTTCCATGGTCAGCATTGGATTATATACATCAATACTGTCCGTATTGTCTGCAATCAGCTTGCCAAGACCGCCGGTAGCTACTACAATGGCGTCCTCCAGGCCGCTCTCTTCCTTTATTTTTTTAATAATATATTCTGTCTGTCCAATACAGCCATACACCAGACCGGCCTGCATACTGGTGGTAGTATCCTTCGCCAGAATGGAGGACGGTTTTTCTATTTCAATCTCCGGCAACTTCGCTGTGTCGTTCCACAAAGCGTTAGCACTAATGCGGATACCCGGACAGGTAATTCCCGCAGTAAATGCCCCTTGTCCATTAATCAGGTCATACGTGGTTGCCGTACCAAAATCCACTACAATCACCGGACCGCCATACATGTTATAGGCAGCAACCGCATCAACCACACGGTCTGCTCCCACCTCCTTCGGATTCGGCGTGTCAATACGAATGCCTGTTTTTGTTCCTTCTCCCACAATCATCGGGGTACGTTCCAGATACTTGATAATCGAACTGGTCAGGGAATACATAATTCCCGGGACTACAGAAGCAATGATAACATCTTCTATTTCCTTCTGGCCGATACCACGCTTTTCCAGCAAATCACATATAATAATACCAAATTCATCCGAAGTTCTGGACTTCTTTGTTGTCAGACGAAAATTTGCCTTTGATTCACCATCTTTAATGACTGCACAGGTAATATTTGTATTTCCTACATCAATTGCTAACAGCATTTTCTTTTCCATCCTTCCAAGTTTCTCTATCACTGTCTCCCTGTTTCACAAATTCCTTTTTATTTTAATAATTCCGCCGCATCCTCATTCAGGAAAAATACCTTATAATACAATTCCAGCGACTCCAGCAGCTCCTGCTTTTCCTCCTGCAGACGTTTTACCATCAAAACACTTCCAATTTCATCATACAGCAGATCACCCTCTTCTGCTTCTGTCTGGAAGATCAGTGTTCCATCCTCTTCAAAGGAAAGTGTCAGAATACCGCCCACATCCTCTGTAAACAGCACGCACATAATTTTCAATTCATCCTTGATTCCCTTTGGTAAAGCCCCGAAATCTTCATTTAAGTAATATTTCTGCTCATAAGCACTGCTGCCGCAGAGTACAATGTTTTCCTGATACATAATTTCCTCCATTTTATAAATTCCCGGCAGGAAAATGCTGTTCTCAGCGTCTCCCTGAACATAACACTTTAAGCATAACACAAACGGCGGAATTTCTCAATGAAAATCCCGCCGCACATTTCGCCTTTTTATTTAATATCAATTCCACCCATGACACAACCGCCGGTCATAATAATTCTTGGTGCGTCCGCTCCAACATGGTTTACATAGGTTGGATGAACATCAATACCACCCATTATGGTGGAACATCCATCCGTAACCACCCGGATATTGGCTGGTACATAAATATCCACGCCACCCATCACGGTGGAAATATTAACATAAACATCCTCAGAAATAATCGCATTTCTAAGATCCAGTTCCACAGCACCCATTACAGCCGTAATATCAGCTCCGGTAAAACATTCATTGTCCACTCTTACTTCCTTTCCGCCAAGAATTGCGGTAAGGTTCAGATAACCACTGCTGCCTTTTCCATAACTGTTTCCTGCGTTGTTTTCTGTAAAACTGTTCTGTTCATCCGCATTACTGTTATATACGAACTCGAAATGCTTCCGGTTCTTATTCTGTGGAAAAATCATCTTCACACCAATAACGATACAAAGCAGTGCAACAGCCATTGGCCAGAAATCAATGTGAAAATCGAAATCCTGCGCATTGATAAAGAAGCAGGCACCGATAACCAGACCGATAATATATCCTGTCTTATCCTCATTCTTCCGGAACAGACCATACGCACATGGTACAATAATAAACAGTGTCCACCATCCAGGGAAGAAGATGGAGAAATCAAAAATCCTCAGTGCACTGCAGGCATACAGAAAACCTATCAGTATAAATATTGTTCCTATTATGATTCCATTTGACTTTTTCATTATGTCCTCCATTCTAAAAGCATTTTACTTTTTGATTGTTCTGCTTTTTTTGTTTTTGAATAATTATCCTGATATAAGCATACAACAAGGAGACGAAAAAGGCAAATTAGAAAACCATTAGAAATTCATGAGTTTCACATCAATACACAGCAGTACATATCAGCCTTTTTTTACAGATTGTAATCCCCGGACTATTATACCTGATTTCATATAACATCAAAAAAATGAGACATTTTTGATGTACAAAGACGTTTCTCTACATTATTAATATTCTATTTTCCAGATTCCTCATGGAATCTTTTTTAACAACTTCTGTTGCTTCAGCATATTTATTCATTGTTGTTGTAATACTGGCATGACCCATAATATCCTGTATTACTTTCAAATTCGTTTCATTCTCGCAAAACCTTGTACAAAATGTGTGCCGGAAATGATGACATGTAATATCCGGTAACAATAATGGTTTTCTTTTCTCTTTCGCCGCTTCTTCTGCTTCCTGCTCATTATAACCATGGATAATACTTCGTATCACTTTATTTATAATAGCCGCATGCAGTAAACCACCTTTTCGCTTGGGATCTGTAAAAACAAAATCTGTATAACCATCTACTACAGGTTTCTTATATCCCTTCACTCTGCTATTTCTGAAATACTGACCTTCCTTCTCTAAAAGAAATGCCTGTTCCACCTGACTCATCATTGGAATCACCCGGTTTCCAGCCTCTGTCTTTGGAGTAGAAACATAATACCCAACTCTTCCATTATCCAGCGTTGTATGAAGCAGGCTATGCGTAATATAAATGCATTTAGAATCGAAATCAATATCATTCCAGCGCAGTCCAAGCACTTCTCCAATACGGCAACCTGTACCAAGAAGAACTATAAACAAAGGCCGCCAACGCTCAAATTCCGGACACTTCATTAAATACAGAACAAATGCTTCCTGCTGTTCAACAGTAAGAGGATGCCGCCGTTTTTCTTTCATTCCATTCTTACGCAGCAACTCCTTTATCACACCATCTGCCGGATTTATGCGTAAAATATTATCCCTGACGGCTTCACTCATCACCTGGCTTATCAAAGAATGTATCATGGAAAGTGTCTTCTTACTCAGCTCTTTTTCCTGCACCAAAGACATATAAAACAGTTTTACATCAGAATAGCGTATCTTTGTCAGCTTTCGCATTCCAAATCCTTCTCTGACATAATGGTCATACAAATACTTATAACTCAGTCTGGACGTATGTTTTAAATCAGTCCTGCTGGCAAAATACCGGTCAAAAGCGTCATTCAATGTCTGCGTTGCCATCTGGTATGTATCCATTCCATCATCCAGTGCTCTTTTGATTTCCTTTTCCTTCATCCGCAGTTCCGGCAGGTCCTTTGCATAAATGACCCGTCTCTTGCCGTTTATGTCCGTATACTGATAAATATAATACTTATCCCGCTGGGACTCTCCGGTATGTAATACCCGCCCCTTCTTATCTTTTCTCGTTCCCATCACTACCTCGCTTCCAATGCATCACGAAGTACTAATAGCTTATCACTGTTATGCAGCCGCCGGTATCTGTCCTGACGGCCACATACCCCTATTATACTCCATAACACCTTCTAAAATCAACATGTTCATTATTCCCGAAAAGCTTCCAGATAGTTTTCAAACAATTCTGTACTTACCAGTACAATATTTTTGATTTTATAAACCGCATGGGCTTCTTTGGCAAGCTTCATAAAGCTTCCTTTACTCATGGAATATAATTCTGCACCTTCATCGTAACGTACAAACCGTTTTCTACCTTTATCTGTGCCCTCCTGCTTCATTGTATCTACCCTCCTTCCTCACTTCAGGACATAATGTCCTAAAGTTAATTGAATGGCAGTTCCTCGTCTATTCCATCGGGAATGTTCATAAATCCATCCCCTGCCGCTCCCGGTTCCGGTCTGCTCTGTGGAGTATACATATTATTTCCACCGGAACTTTTGCTTTCCGCAAATTCAATATCATCCAGAATAACATCCGTTGTATAAACTTTCTGTCCTTCCTTGTTTGTATAACTTCCGGTCTGGATTCTTCCGGTTACAGCAATCTTAATTCCCTGACGCAGATACTTTTCTGCAAACTCTGCCTGTTTTCCAAAGCACACACAGCCAATAAAATCCGCTGTCGGCTGGTCTGAACCATTCTCCTGTCTTCTGCCCCTCCGGTCAACCGCAAGTGTGAATCTTGCGATTGCCATACTGTCCCCACTCTGGGAATAGCTGATATTGGGATCACGTGTAAGCCTTCCCATTAAAATTACTCTGTTCATTTTTATTTCCTCCTTCATCTTATCTATTAGCATGCTTTACCAAGCCTACTATCGCTCTTACTTCGTTCAATATTTTTGTCTGCATTTCCGGATCCAGCTCCTGCACAATATACTCAAATTCTCTTCCCAGCGTCATATCCGAATCAAAAAAAGGTATTACATCCAGCTCCAGCTGCAAAGCAAACATCACCCTGGCAAAGGTGGGCATACTGATTCTTTGATTCTTTTCATATTTGTATATTGCTGCATCTGTCAACCCTGTTGCCCTGGCCAGCTCTGATATAGACACATTCGCCTGCAGGCGGGCCTCCCGAAGCCTCCTGCATATCTCTGACGTAAACACTTCAACCTTGTCATAATATTCCTCTGACGCTATTTTTAAGTGCTTTACCTTCGGTACATTCCTTGTTTTCCTAATATCACGTCTCATACTGCTTCCTTTCAATTCCATTGCCGGCTCTATGACTTACGGAATGCTTCCTTATCAGCGTACCACGTTTTTACAACAGCGATTTCTGTTTCTATATCAGCTTTCGGATACATTTTCATATATTCGTTGACATATTGTCTGTATTCCTTTTTCCAATAAGCATACATTTCCTTTAGCTGCTCCACTGCATGGTTTTTAAACAGTTCCGGAGATTTTTCATATTTTGCCAGGTCTGTCTCCGTATCTTCAATAAATTCCAGCACCTGGCAAAAACGTTCTGCTTCTGCCCCTTCCAGCAAATGCTGTAAAAAGGTGCGACCGTTTTTTTCTGACCGCATTGCAACTCTGCATCGTTCCATCCATAATCCTGCAACATCTTCCGCTGCACTGTCACAGGACTTTGTCCCCCGGACCAGATTTCCAATAAAACACTCCAGTAATCCGCTTACTGTCAGCCCATGCTCACCGCACAGGTTATACAAACGGTCACAGTCTGCTTCTGACAAATTTACTATAATTTTCTTTTCACGTACTGTTTTAAGTTCCAGTTTCTGTTGTTCTTTTTCTGTCAGCATATTTCTTACACTCCTTTGCTTCCGGAATCATCTTAATATCCTATACAGGTCCACCATAAAATACACCGTCTCATATAAACACCTGCAAGTCATAAACATTACACTAAAAACAAATAAAACCAGCCTGGCTGTCTGCCTCTCGTTACCGATACAAACCGCAGCATCCGCCTCACTCTTCTTAACATCTTTCATCCAGCGTTTCCCTCTCTTCCCCCCTAGAGACATTTGCCTCTTTTTCTCACAAGGAGAGTTCCCCTCTCCTGTTCCTTCTCTTCTTTCCAGTTCTCCATGTCTCTCTTTAGCTCCTCACACGAAACACATTCCCCGGACCAATAATGCTTTTCCAATCCGAACTCAATTCTATAATCACTTGTATTAACCAGATACTTCCCTTGCTCTGTATTACACCTGTTCCACTGCTCCATGATGGAATCTAAAAAGAATCTGCTGTCGAACGCTTTCCCGGTAACACTTTTCCATTCTTCCTGTGATATTGGCAGACACTTAAACAGTTTATCAATTAAAGCATTCTGCAGTTCTGGCAGATTTCCATGCAGCTTCTCCTTGTAACGCTGAACCGCCTGAGCCTCCTTCACCAGTTCACTAACTTCCTCCCATGTACGATGCTGGAGCCTGTCTAATTCAAGAGGAACATCCCAAAACTCCATACCTTCCTTCAGTGTCCACAAAGTATCAATAGGAACTATGGAATCTTTTATCTCATATCCAAAAGTATTCATATCAGCAATTATGCTTTCAATTTTATCCCGGAAAGTACATGCCCTGTCACAAACCTCCTGCAGCGGAAGCAGCATATTGTCATATTCTCCGGGCTGCAGTTTCGCAGTCACCTGAACTATCCCATCCAGACCTTCCTCTGATAAAACCCTTACTTTACATCTGTTCTCCTCTGCCATTTCGATATCCTTAACCGGAACCAGAAAATGATATTTATCATCCAGATAAACAAATGTTTTGTCCGACATGGCCGCTTCTATTTTTTCATCACCTTCCCAGTAACGAAATACCTGTTCTTTATGTACGGTTATAATCTGTTCTTCCATATTGCTGCTCCTCCATCACATTCTGTTTATTCTTCAAAAGAGAAAGCTTCATCCGGACTGCAGCCTTTTAGCAGCCTTCTTCTCACTGTAGATTCCTTATGACGTAAATTCATTTTATCCAACGCTGTAACTATCGAATTGTACAATACTCCTTTTACTACTATTGGCCTGCCCTGCCGTGTTACTTTCTTCGGTGTATTCAGTGCTTTATTCATGTCATAACCATACACCAGTCTGTTTCTCACCAAAGCAGTATTCTTAGAGTTTTCCCTGCATATCTGTGCTACCGACTTCTCTTCTCCATCCATTTCACGATAAGAACATCTGAAATCCGTTTTCTCACATGCTTTCTCTACAGACATTCCTTTACGTAGTCTGGCTGATAATGTTTTTTCATGAATATTGGTATACTCCGCCAATGCTTTTACCGAACGAAATTCTTTTCCATCCAAATAATATGTTTTTCTTTTCATGTTTTTTCTGCACACCTGCCTGCTATTTATTCTCATTTCTATGGTCAAACGTATAAACAAGTTCATCCGTCATATCATCCAGACGTTCAAGAGGAATAACACCATATTCAAATCCCACATTAAACATTTCACAAAATACATTTAACATATTCTCATTGCAGGAAACATTCTTCACCTTCTGCTTCGCAGCATCAAACATTTCTTCAAAATACTTTGCCATGAAGTCTGCCTCTTCTGGCGTATTATCAACGGTAAGTTGTTTCATATTCTCACCTTTCCAGACTTTCAGTCTTAGTCCCAGTTTGTTTTCTCCTGTTTTTCTATTCACACCTGACTTTAGGACATTGTGTCCTAAAGTCAGGATACCGCACTATGCAGCACTTCCTTGTCCGGCTGATAAAACAACATTGGCTCCACCTGCAAAAAAGCACACACCGCCAAAAATTCATCTGCCCGCAGCACCCGTCTTGTTGTTTTTCCCAAGGACGGATATAATACTCCTGGCGGTAGTCCTGTTGCATTTGAGATTGCTTTTAATGAAAATCCTCTATCTCTTATATACTGCGATAATAATTCTGTTGCTGACATAGATTCTCCTTTCGTTTTATTAATATTGACTACTTTTTGTATATTATAGTATTTCATTTGGCTACTGTCAATATTTTTTTATTCATTTTAAACACTTTTTAATTGACAACACATATTTGCACTGTTATAAATTTAATAAAAGGAGGCATTATGGATTCTATTACTATAGGAACAACTTTGAGAACACTACGAGAAAACGCTAATTTATCGGCAAAAGACGTTTCTGAAATACTAAAAAATAAATATGCAATAGATATGAATTATCGAACTCTATTCAATTATGAAAAAGGACGTAGTTCACCTGATATTGATCGTTTTTTAACCCTTTGCCAAATTTATGATTGTTATGATATCTTATATACTTTTGGCTACACCGAAAAGAAAAATGCCTTTACTCCAATTCCGCCAGAGGAAGAGTTAATTATAAAAAAATACAACTCGCTTCCCCCTTCTGGGAAAAATATGATTCTTGGAGCTCTAGGCATTGAAAAAGAAAAACAGCAGCAAAGGATTTCATCGTAAAACGGCAGGGACGTATTATTACTGTTGATTTTTCTCAGACCTGACACTTTAGGACATTGTGTCCTAAAGTCTACAAAATTTTAAGTTAGTGTATAATTTTTATTGCTTTTGCCAATTAAAATTATACACTAACTATAGAAAAAGCGAAGAAAGCATTTTCTCCCTTAAAAATAGCAAATCCACTTTAGGACACCATGTCCTAAAGTAATATCCCAAAATATACCTAATTAACTAATCCAAACACATACCGCCATTTCAAAACGCAGTATCTTCATATAAAAATAAACAACTCTTTTTTCTTTTGTCTTTCTTTTCTTCCAGCGCAAGAAGATTTTTAGCATAGGGAATACAACCCATCTTACAACATAAAAAATTACTTCATAGTTTTCCATAATATTTTCTCCTTTTATGTATTTTTTTACTTGATTTTAAAAAACTTTTTTAGTTCTTCATCATATTAAGTAATTTTCTGTTTAATTTTATGTGAACGAAACATTTTTAAACAATAAAGTACATTTTCATCCTTCTATGAATCTGTTTTATTTCTTAAGAAAAACTGTGCCTATCTATAATATTGATAAATTTCTGTTTAACTTTATGGTCATGAAAGTATTTATAAAAACTATAAAATTTTATTCGCATCAAAAAAAGCAGACCTCCTATCGGTCTGCTCTGCAACATACTAAACATTTTTTCTGCTAATTATCATTTTTTTTGATTTAATCATCATTAAAACGCCAATACTGCCTTTTCCATCTCTTTTACACTATGAGCATCTATTCCCCTGATAATTCTATTTCTTTCATTCGTCAGGTCCCAAAACTCCGGCCAGTAGTATTTTTTCGTCTGCATGGAAGAAAAATTTTGTTCCAGCACCACATTGTTATCCACTGCTACAGTTATCACTTTCTTTCCCAGTTCTTCATGTTCCTGACTCCACTGCTTAATCTTACGGAATGCACGGTCTGGATGTGCAAGCACCTGAAACATTCCTGTTGCCATACCTTCTATAATTTGTTCCAGGCAACCTTTATATTCCTGCAAATACAGCTCCGGATAAGAAAAACTATATGTACCAGGTTTTATTTCATAAAAATGCTGCCCAATCATCAAAATCTCCAAATCTTTGCACTGCTTCAGTTCCTGATAATAATCTGCATATCCAGGTAAGTATTCTATTTCCAAACCAATTTTTACATCAATTATTCCACTATACTTTTCCTTTAAATTTTTCAACTTGGAAATATACTTTGGCAGTTCCAAATATTCCATCCGGTTTCCAAACGGATTGCCAGGGAAAGGGGCATGGTCAGTAAAAACAATACTGTTCGCTCTTAAATCTATAGCTTTTCTCACATATGCTTCATCTTCAATCATTTCTGCATGACCACAGCGATATGTATGCACATGAAATATCTCCATAGTGCTATCTTCCACCTTTCTTCCTACACACTGCTATCCTTACATTTTCCTGCTGGACCTTATTTACAAATTCATCATATTGTATTTTGAATTCCTGATATCTGGAATTCCATTCAGCAACATCCAAAACCTTATCTAATGCTACAAAAGCTGTACCGGCTCTCTTTTCGTCATTTTCTTTCCAGAGAATCTTACTGTCCCTACTTATAATTGTAATCCTGTCCATACAATGGGAGGCTTCAATTTTTTTCAAGCTCTCTACCAGATTATTTACAATCTTATCATATTTTTCTATTGGAACCAGGCGCGGACTCTGACCGACTTCCTCCATAAGTTTTGCGCGGCTTATCGTTGATTCCCACGAAATGCAGGCATTACAGCCTATCACATATAACTCCGTAGTATATCCTTGCTCTTTAAGCATATTTCCTGTTCTGATAGGAACCTGCGGATCCCTTAATGTACCTTCGATAATGAGATTATATCCCTCTTTACTCAGCTCTCTAATCAAATCTTCGACAACACGATTAACGAAAGACTGCGTAAGTTCTGCCATACGTTCCTTGTCCTGCATAACAATTTCCCGGTAATACGGATGATGAATTCTATAATTATCGCCATTTATAATAATATAGTCCGTAAAATTATTATCCATATTACAGAATGTTGATTTACCAGCACCTGGCTGGGCACCCAAAAAAAGAACTGCGTGATTCTTTTTTAATGCCACATTCCTGGTAACACTTTGAACTACGTTTATAAAAGCTTTTTGATATGCAGCTTCACTAAATTCATAATTTGTTCTATTACTCAATACATTCATCCATATCACCCCAAAAATAAACAGTAGAAATTTCATATCTTTATTATAAAATCTTACATCTCTTTTCGCAAGCACAAACTGACTTTAGGACATAATGTCCTAAAGTAAAAAACATCCACTCTAAAATGGATGCTTTCCAACTTAAAAATCTTTCAAAAATTTCTCAAACTCTTTTTCTGTATAAGTATGTACTTCTCTAAAGCAATAGTTCTTAAATATATTCACCCCGAACCCCACATATTCTTCCTTCGCCAGACCACTGACTGTCTTCGCAAATACATCAAAAGAAGGGGATGGCTGTACATACTTTTTCTTCTCTTCTTTAATATCCTGATTGACTTCTTCGTTGTAAACAAGAACATAATCTACAAATGTCCTCATTTTGCTAATGCCAATCGACAAAATATCTGTAAAAATTAGTGCACTGTCATATATCTTTTTTCGAACACTAAATTGTTTAGGTCTATCCATATAACCATTTTTAAATTCTACAAATACCATTCTGCCCTTACCATCTTCAATAAGTGCATCATTAGACTTAGGAACTTCCTGTACACTTAAGTGCTTAATATATTCATCCTTGACTTCATCAAAATTGACAGCAGGCAACAGAGACTCTGTCATGTAAAAAATCTCCCCATTATCATGCTTATCTTTTGATGTTTCTTTCAGATTGGACATATGATTTTTTAAAATAGTATAGTTCTCTATCTTAATCATTCTGCCACCTCATATCTTCAAGCTTTTGTAATGGCTCCGATAATTTTAGATATATCTTTTCTATATTGTCAGTAACATTTACAATATACGCCTTACCTTCTCTTAGCTCTGACAGATAATACTTACTCTTATCTGCCACACCATGTTTAGCCGAATACACCTGCAATGCACGCAAAAAATAGGGACTATGGGTATTCAATAGGATATGCATATTAAACTCTTTATGAAGCAGCACTATTAATTCAGCAAAGAGCAATTGCCATTCCGGATGTAAATGTATTTCTGGTTCATCCAAAATAATTGTGCCATTATACTCAATTGCACCATTTAATAGCAATGTTTTCAATATCGCAAATGTTTTTAATCCTGTTGATAAATTTTTAGTTTCAAGAACCTTTTCTGTTCCCTGCAGCTTATATCCAAGCCTGTATTTCTCCTTAACTATATCACCACTGCAAACAGAATCAATTTTTTCATATATTTTTTCAAGCTTGTTATTTATTAAAATCTCCTCTAACACATTTGTATTACTGCCTGGATGAATTATTTTCCGCCTCAAATGTCCTCTGTGATCAGCATATCTGTTACTTCCCCTGAACACCGTTGAAACATCATCCAAAACATAAGGGTCATCCAGATATATTGCCTCTGTCATTAAATCCAATTTTTCCTGAACTTCAATAACTCTGTCATTTTTAATTTTTACAGTTACCTTTTTATTCTTTACAGTCAGTTGTATTCTACTATCATCCTGGGTAAATATATTACTAATCTGTCCCCCAAATTCTGAACCTATTCTGTTATTTAATACCTGTCTTAAAACCTCATCATCCGATATGTTCAAAAGTTCCATTATCCTCTGTACATATTCATTTACACTATTGTCTTCATAATATCTGCTAAAATATTCATCATACTGGGCTATTGATTTAACTATTTCCTCTTTCAGTAATTCATAATTATTACGGAACACCTCTGACTCATCAACTAATCTGTGAGCTATCTCCTCTACATCAATTCTGCTTGTTATTCGATTAACTACATTTGTGTATAGTGAATCTAATAATTTCTGTATACTATCTCTTCTTTCCTGTACTAATCTTTGCTTTATATTAAAAAAACTATTAAATACTGCAAATAAGGATCTTCCTATAGTACTTTTCCCTGTATCATTTTCTCCCGCTATAACAGTAATCCCGTCAATTTTAATCGAGGCTTCTCTAATTTTTCCAATATCCTTTAATAATAATTCCATAATCTGCCCCTTTCCATCAAATATAAAATTTATTATATTGCAAATATATAAAATTTACAAGTTAAATTCCTTTAGACATCCATATTTTCATTCGTAATTCTTTTCTATTTCCACACAGCCCGACAATTAATTATTTTCCTGTTCTTCCTTATAACTAGAGTAATCCTCTATTTTAAGTTCCACCAGTTCACAAGCTTCTTCTTCCGTCAAGCCCAGCCTTTCTATCAGTCTTTCCACTATTGCACTGCGTTCCAGCCTTATAAGGCGTTCTGAATATAACTCCATTACTTCTCCACCCATAACATCAACCATCCTTTCTCTTATATTCGCATACTCCTGGGGTTCTCTCTCCAGAATTTCCTTTATCATCACCGCAAGTTCATTATACATCGCCGGTTCCACTGCATTGCTCAGCTGCTTACAAATATTGTATCCTTTCTGTTCATCTATCTACTCCTATTATAAAATTTCTGTTTCATTTGCGCAAGTGCAAACTGACTTTAGGACACAATGTCCTAAAGTCAGTCTCTCTTACTTCATTTTTCTTTTTTCCTTCTTTACTTCCAGTTCCGGTTCGCTGTGTTCCTTCTTCTTTTCGTCAATAAACTCCTGCGTATTATCCCAATTATACGTACAGAGCAGCTTCCTTTCTTCCGTTGCTTCCATCTCCGGACCATCCTGTTTCCAGTACAAAAAGCCCGGTGGCTGTGTATCCGGCCGTTCTGCAGGCACATATCCCAGCAGTGCCATTTCCGTTATTACTTTTTCAATCTGTGAGCAAAGCAGATTACTTTGCTCTCGCAGCTTACGTGGCAACAGCTGCTGTGTCCTTCTTTCTTCCGTTTTTTCATACCAGGCAGCCTCATGTGCCACCATAACAGCCCTGTTTTCTCCATTTTTGTCACGCAATGGAATGTTAATCCGAAAGTAATCCTCTTTATCCTCCAGTCTATGTAATTTGTCAGACGCAAAAAGAAAGGAATTAC
Source organism: Lachnospiraceae bacterium (assembly GCA_017938285.1). Classification (GTDB taxonomy): domain Bacteria; phylum Bacillota; class Clostridia; order Lachnospirales; family Lachnospiraceae; genus SIG299. Next base: position 27,958 of record JAGBBW010000052.1, on the reverse strand, counting down.
CGGAATTATCAATAGATATCACCTTATATTCCCTGGCATTCTCTCTCCCCGGTTCTTTCCATGTATCAACAATCTGTGCCTTATGGAATACCATTCCTATAAACCCGGACTCTTCTTCCTTCTGGTACTTATATTTTTGTGCCCCATACATCATGATTTTCTCCAGTTCCTCTACAGAAACTTTCATGCTCTCGTCTTTATAAATTCTCTTACCTGTTTCATTGGTTTCGCCGGTATCAACACTCCGCCTCATTGTAATCTCATTTACGCTTCCATCCTTCTTGTTCTTCGCCATATAAAAGGCTACTTTTCCATTCTCCTGTTTATGGAGCCTATCCACTGGTCTGCTGATCTGCCATCCGTCTGCCATCCGAATATTCTGCATTGTTCCATTTATGGAATTCCACGGTGCACCAATTAACTGCATCTTTGATACTTCAAACTTAATCATCCCTGCTTTGTTTGTTAAACCATCCATTTTGCATACCTCCGTTCTATTTTGTAAACATACTCTTTTTCTTCACTTTTCCTTTTTCCAGCAGGTTTTTTATTTCTTCCATATCCGATATCAAAAGATTTCTGTTCCGGTCATATACCTGGCATTCCTCTGTCATTTCTTTTCTTTGCAGGCTGCTGAGTTCTTCCATGATTCCACGGTTCTCCTCCAGCTCCATACCGTAAGTGACCGGAACTGCCAGAGCAGCCCCCTCATCCACCGGAATAATCTGCAGATTGCTCTGTTCTTTTTCTGCAATGGCAGACAGTGTTTCATCATTTTGAACCAGTGTGTGTACTATTCCAGCCTCATCCACTGCAGTAATAAGATATACATTTCTTACTCCTTCTTCTGGCTCTCCGGGTAATTCATCCACACTGCAGAGTATCCGTTCCTCTTCACTTTGTAGATGAATCTCTTCCTGTGGATACTGCGTTTCCATTACATTTGCCAGAAGTTCCATCACCTGTTCCACATTACCACTTCTGCAGCACGTTTCATACGCCACCGCCAGACTATATGCGGGCATCTCTTTCTCAGGAGTCCGTACATCAGAAAGATACAGCATTTCCTCCATCGTCTCATAGGCATCTTTTTCTTCCCTGACTTTCAGTTCATAGTTCGGCTTTTTCAGCTCTGTATCAGAAAAATAATTTTTCAGTTCCTTAAACAGCCTTTCCTTAAACTCTTCGTATGATATTACTCTATCTGCTTCGTCCATATACTCTCCTTCCTTTTGACCATTCTTCCTTTATCACAGATTTCTGCTGCAGCGAAAAACGTTTCAGATTGCCCAGTGCCAGTTCTTTCAGTTCTTCCGGAGCCAGCTGCAGTTTCTTTATTACCTTCTCAGTAACCGGATAAGTACGCATTTCTGTCTGATTCCTCATATAAAATAACTGTGCAACCCGATATGCCATATTTCTTCCATTAATCATCTGATGATACCCTTCCAGATTTCCCTGCTCATCCTCACAGACAATAAGATTCGTCCGGATAAAATCTGAATTATGTAAATAAGCCTCATACATTCCTCTTTCACCTCCCTGTCTGCTTAAACAATGTTTTTCAGAAAAATCCGAAGATATTCTCCTTCATATCCCGCTTTATCTTTTTCCATAATCTTTTTAGCCAGTACCTCACTGATACTCTCGGAACGATAGGTTCGCTGTCTCGTCATCCCATCATATACATCTGCAAGCATAACTATCTTTGCAAAATCTGTAATTCCTTTTGAAATACCATCCGGATAACCTGTCCCATCCAGTCGTTCATGATGCTGTCTCACAGCCAGAAGAATATTCACATCACTAATACACGGCAGCAGCAGAGTATATCCTGCAAGCACATGGGTCTGTATCTGCTCTCTCTCTTTCTTTGTCAGTTCTCCTTTTTTACAAAGTAATGTTAATGGGATCGTCAGCTTTCCTATATCATGCAGCAGGCCTGCCGCCCGCAGACGGACAATATCATCTTCCGTATAGCCAAGCCTCTGTCCCATTTGTCCGGATAACTCTGCTACTGCAACAGAATGCTCGAATGTTTCCAAAGAATATTTCTTCATGCACTTCAAAAGATTAAATACCTTTTCCTGCTGTGTTTTTCTGAAATACTCCTCCAGATCCAACCCTATTCCCGGTTCATACCCAGGTATTCCCGACATACTGTATCACCTCCTAATGAACTATATCCAAACGAATGAAACACATCGTAAAGGAAAGAATATGCCTCCCGGTCTTCCTGGTTTCCATTTGCTCTTATCCAACGTCCTGCCCCCATTCCTGTAATTGTAACAACCGCCTTATAATATGCTTCTTCATCTGTTTCTCCGCCATATCTCACATATTCCACAGCACTGATATACAGCATATCTTCCAGCACCCTCTCCAGCACCAGCATTTCCCTGACTGTATCTACATTCAGAAGCGGAGCCGCACTTCCATCCTCCATCATATCATCCACATCTGCAGCTTTAGCCATGTAGGCAAGCAGTATATCATCACTGTTCGACATGATATCATCCACATCTTCAAACTCCAGTTCCACTTCTTCTATCCTGCAGTCCTGGTACCAGCTTCCTTCGAAAGATTCTACGATATCCAGCATTTCACATTGGCGTGCATATATCATTTTTACCGCAAAATCTTCCCGCATGACATTCTCCGGCCCGACAAAAATTCCTGCCACAACAGAAACTGCCACGAGCACACATATAACTCCCATAACAACCAGAAGCAGCGGCAGTAACGCTATCAGGAGAGACAGACACCCTAAAAGCAGAGAAACCAGAAAACTACCGATAAAAAGCAGACCTTTTACAAGCAGTTTTAATCCGGCTCGTTTCGCTCCGCTTATAATATTGGAATACATCCATCTGCCTATACCGGTAGTTGCTTCCTCATGCCTGAATTCTTCTTTTTCTTCCATAAGCTTTTTTACTGCCTGCAGCTTCATCTCTCTTTTGGCAGCCTCTTTCATCGCACCAGAGCGTCTTATTTTCTTTTCTCTCAGATTATCACGTTGTCTCCTGCTCTGAATTCTGTTCTTCTCTGCCTGCCCGCTTACTTTTTCTTCCTCCTCCAGAACATCAGAACCTCCCAGGGGGGGCTTTTGTGTTCCTTCCTGTTTATGAGAAATCCCAAGCTTCTGTTCCAGCAGTTCCACATCATATTCCACATCTTTATTTCTATACATATTCCTCCACCTATAATCCGACTGCTCTCTGTATCCAGCTGCTTACTCCTTTAATAGAACCCAGACACAGAAAACTAATCAAAAGACGATTGAGAAGAATACCAATAATCCTTAATTCACCTTCCAGTGAAACAATACACAGTGAATTCTGTATTTTGGAAAACAGGGCCAGTACAACAATCATCAGAACGGCTTCCAGCACAACACCTATCATGTATTTCCAGAAATGCATTGCTGTACTGCTGATTTCCCTGGAGCCTGCTATTGTTGACGAAGCCAGGGAACCCACGGGAATCAGTGTCAGTATCTTAAAAAACCGTATGGTTGCCGTATGCAGTATTACACATGCAATTACAATCAGTGCCACCATATAAACAAATGACACAATATACGTAACCAGAAGTACCAGACCGGATAATGCCGCAACTTCCTGTGCAGTAAATCCCAGTTCGGAAGATAGTTCGGAATTTTCCCCTATCCAGCCTCCGGTCAAAAAATCAACAAAGCTGAACAACAGACATATAATCCATAACGCATTTACTGTTACAAACTCAGCCAGTGACAGTTTAAAAATTCCCGGCACCACCCTGTCCACTCTGTTATTTCCATTCATTCTCATATCCGAAGTATCATTACAGAATTCTATCAGATAAAAGATAACCACCAGCGGGCAGGCAATCATCAGAAATGCCGGATATACCTCTTCTGCAATCAGCTGCCAGCCTTCCGAATTCCATTCCATTGGATTTGTTGTGAGCAGATTTAATGTATTTCCCAGCATACCGTTATAAATGGAAATACCGGTCTTTGCATTATTAACCACATTGGGAGCCAGCAGATTTTCTTTAATCCAGTCTACTATTGCTATTGACAGTTCACTCTGCCATCCCAGAATGCTTTCCAACGCCCTCTCAATTATTTCTTCAAACATTCCCGCTTCCTCCTACGCAGATTTTTCATACGGATTTGTATTAAAAACATCATATATCGGATTATTTTTATCAATCACATTATCCATGCTGATAACTGCATCTCCAAAACGTACTACCCCGACACCTTTTGGTGCTGTCTTTAAAATTTCCAGCTGTGCTCCGGAAATTCCTTCAAACGCAGCAGCTATAACTTTAATATCCTCCGGTTCGCACTTTAGGAACATGGCATATTCTGAATTGCTGATCAGGGTTGCTATCTTACCATCCTGTAATGCATCAATGGCATTCTGGGTAAGTCCCGTTAAAATAGCACGGAATTTTCTCATGGTCTTCCAGAATTCAATCATATATTCTGCCGTATACTTCGTTTTCAGCATATAGTGGAACTCATCTGAGTAAAACCATGTTGTAATGCCTTTTTCATAATTCTGCATGATACGTCCCCGGATCAGTGACAGAAGAATTGCCATGGCTATGCCCCAGTAGGATTCATCCATATCTTTGATACCAAATACCAGCATCCGGTTTTCCATATCCACATTGGTAGGGTGGTTAAACATATCCAGTGCCCCGGACACAAAACGCTCCATGCATAATTCCAGTGTTTCTGCTGCTGACGCTCCTATCAGATTTCCATTTCTTCTTTCTTTTTCCGTTTCTTCCTGCACTACCTGGTAAAAATCTTTCATCAGTGGCACGTACCGTTCACCTGCAGGTAAATCCGCAATCCTCTCAAAAAGAATTCTTACACACCGGTCTACTATGGTCTTTACACCATTCATGGCACTTTTATCCAGGCTATGTTCTGCAATTGAATTCATCAGTGCCTGTTTTTCTTTTATCACCTTATAAAGCTTCTTTTTATCAAAATCATCCAGGCTGCAATGTAGTGGATTGATATGGTTTCCCTGTGATTCTCCCAAATCAATATAAATTCCATTAAATGCCCTGCAGGGGTCCTTATATTCGTTCTGTGGATCAATCGCAATAATATGGTCATCCGTGGTCAGAAAAATACTTCCCACTTCCATCTTTGCCCCATTAAACGACTTACCTGATCCTGTCTTTCCAAAAACAAAACCATGAGGATTCATCAGCTTTTTCCTGTTTGCCAGAATCGGATTCCTGCTCAGTTTATTTACCCCATAATAAAACGGATTCTCTTCTTCCATCAGCTCCATGGTGGCAAATGGAATAAACCCTGCGGCAGACTGTGTAAACATCGCCCTCATCTGTGCAAAATTCCTGACTCCCACCGGCAATGCCGTGTTAAAACACTTCCGCTGTTCATCCAGCGCAATACAAAGTTTACAGCCTGCGCTGTCACAGGTCTGTTCCAGGGAAGTTGTCAGCTCATCCAGTTCTTCCAGGGAATCCGCAACAACTACCATGGTTACCCCTACCCAGAAAAATCTCTGGCCGTTTTTTCTCACCATATCCAGCATTTCTTTAATTTCATCTTTTTCTGCCTGTGCCCGGTACGATATCTCTGATACAAAATTTTTCTGCTGTACTCTCTTCTGGGTCTGTTTTGAAATCATGTGCTCAATCCCCATATATTTAGCTTCCAGTACTTTCTTTGTCAGTTTTTTATCTACAGGAACATAATCAACCGAAAAGACGCTGCATGCTGTCAGGGAAGACAAATCATGCAGAAAGGTATCTTCCAGTTCTCCACCGTATGAATGTGGTTCGATATAGAGTGCCCTGGCAAATTTTTCTCCAAATACAACCTGTCGCGGCTGAAAATCAATGGGCTGGTAAATAATTTCATTCCGCCAGTCCCAGCCGTTTTCCATCAGCTCCTCTATATCCACTTTTTCGTGTTCCTGACCCGGCTGGTAAAAATCATGCAGTAACTGCAGTCTCTCATTTCCTGACAATGGAACTGCTTCGGAACCAATTTCCGCAAACTCTTTTATGCAGCGGCTTTCTATTGCCCGCATTGTTTTTTCTATATCCTGATACTTCGCCTTTTTATCCAGCAGCAGCGTTATGTACTTGTGCTGTTCTACTCCCTGCTTTTCCACAAGAATTTTCTGCTGCATGATATCGTTATAACATTCTCTTGCCTCATCATATAAATCACCCTTCAAAGGATACAGAATGTTTTTTCTCATCTTTTCTTCATTTCTCCGCTGGTTAAATATGGTCAGCTTAAAAGGAATTTTAAAAGAATCCAGCACATGGTTCCATCCGTCTACAAACACCACCTGTTCTGGATAGCTCTTTGTATTGTAATTCACGTCCTTTATCTCCAGTGTCTTTGAATACAGATCCCTTCCATTTTCAAAAATTCCGCATGGAGAAATTCTGCGAATCTCCAGGGTGTCCTGAACCGATTCCGGATTTACTTTCCAAAGTCTGTGTTCCTTTTTTAATCCTTTGAACTGCATTTCTGTTGTTTCAATCAGTGCCATCCCGCACCTCCCTGTTTTTCAGCCATTGCATCAAATACTGCCAGCAGTTCTGCCTTTACACCAATTTCATCGCTCTCCGGCACCCTGTCTTCCTGGTAAAACGGATTCATTGCAGCTATGCTTCCTGACTGCAGCAGCCTTGTCTGGCATACCTCCCACGGATTAAGACAGGAAAGTTTCTGCCATGTCTGCTTCTGATAATACTGATATGGTTCTATTTTTCCACCAAACTGCTTCAATTCCTGCTCCAGCTGCCTTTTATCCTGTTCCAGTTCTGCTTCTGTTCCGGCTGAAATTACAAAGTATATTCCGGCATACACATAACGCCGTTCATCCTTCTCATCCGAAATCCGCCCCACTCCACGTTTCCTGCGGATAATCGCCTGCAGCGAGGCTTCCAGTCCGATATAATTACTCTGGAGACATTCTTTTACCTGCTGGTCTGTCACCGGTTCAAATGCAGTCACCAGCATTCTGCAGCTCTTTTCTTCCCTGATTTTTCTACAGGCTCTGGCCACATGCTCTGCCGGTATTTTGCGTACATACATTACACTGCTGGCTCTTTCTTTTGATACCAGAACCTCTTTCTTTTCCTCATAATGGTCCAGCTTAAAATCCGGCAGCCATCCGGATGTTTTCTCCATATACTTTCTTACATCAATACGTGCCCGCACTGCATCCTGCATAATCAGATGGTGCATTAAATAAAGCTTATCCTCTGCTTTTAATGGATATATGGTTATCCCAAAGGTATACAGATTTCCCTGTATATCTTTTTCAAGTCCCAGGAATGCATTCTGTGCTGTTTCCAGAAGCCCCGCTCTCACAGATACCAGAAGCAGCACCTTTTGTTCCTGTTCCGGAAGTTCATAAAAACAAAATCTGACTCCGGAACCACGAAGCAGCATGGTACAGCCTTTCACTCTCTCAAAATTACTCACCTGCTCCTTATTTGCATTGCAGTAATATGCCTTGTCAAACCGGCCTCCGGAATAAATTCCTATTCCATCCAGTGTAATCCCGTACATTCCTGTCAGTTTCCGGAATTCCTCCGGCACATGGAACCATTCTTCTTTTCCCTTTTTTCGAAATTCTTTCTGTTTCAATCTTTACCAGTCTCTCCTTTCCGGCAGCACACTGGTTGTGATTCTGTCGCTCATCCGGAGCTGTTCTCCTTTTCCATATGCCACACAGTTATTCAGCATTGCTCCATACCAGATACAGCCTTTTAAATCACAATTAAAAAAGAAAACATCTTCCAGGTTGACTCCGGCAAAATTTGAACCAGCAAGCTTACAGTTCAGAAATATTGCCCCCTGCAGATTTACCTCCCGGAAATCATATCCCTCCATACGCTCCTCCCGGAAAACTTTTTCACAGTTTTCCATACGCTTCTTTATTTCCTTTGCATAGGGAAACACTGCCTGCTTCGTTTCCAGTATACTGCCTGCCACTTCTGCTGTTCTTTTTATTTGTCCTTCCAGCTCCTGCTCTTTCCATTGTTCCAGCTGGCGCATCCACCGGTTTCTTGTAAAATCCAGACGTTCCATATACCGTTCCTCACATAAGCCAAAAGGCAGTGTAAGCATTTCTGCCGGACAGCCCTTTTCCTGACGGACCAGCATATAAACATCTTCTCCAACCTGTACCCCCAGTTTCTTTTCCTGGGCATCTGTAGTACAGAATCTGATCAGCATTTCTTTTTCCGAAGCCATCTGGTATCTGGCTGTATCCTGGATATTTCCTGCAATAGTCTTTGAAAATACCGCAATCAGTTTTTTTCCATTTGCCAGTACACGTCCCTCCAGATAGGATTTCGCTTCCGCAAAACGCTCATTGATTTTGTCCTGCCTGCAGTCCAGTTTAAAAACATACATCCCGAACGTCTCACTGTACTCCGTACATCGTTCCTGATATGGAATATCCTTCAGATTTTCAAAATCCGAAATTATGGTACACTTATCTTCCTGCTGCATTTTTTCCTCCTTTCTGGCAGCTTGTGCTGCCCTGCTTTCCTATCATCCCATACTTTCTGCGAAATTTGTTCAACTGTAGTTTAGTATTTTAATTTTTTTCAAAAAAACAGACACCTGCTTTCACAGGTGCCCGCTTTTTTATTATTTAGTTGTTGCCATTATAGAACGGATACTTATCCCATTCTCCGTCTCCATTGAAATCCCATCGTCCTTCATCCCTGGACGGATGTATAAATGCTCCCCAGGTATCCCAGCACACCATCCAGAGCCCCAGTTTATACTCTTTTACCACTTCATCCTCGATATAAAAGTCAACGGTTATCGTATATGTCTGGTCATGGAATCCCGGATAAGCCAGAACTTTATCCAGTTCTTCCGGATAATCAATCTGGGAACGCCAGAACACAATGTTTTCATCCTTCTGCCAGAGATCTTCTGCCTCATCATAAATTCCGTCTTCCCAGTAAAATATACGTTCCTCTGCCTCCCACGGTGCTTTTAGTACCGCATAGTCAAAATATCCTATGGTATTGACTGAAACCTCCAGCATGGTGTCACCATACTCACGCCATTCAAAGGTTGGCAGTTCCGGTTCCTCCTTCAGATTTGCAGCCACTACATAAGACGGATCTATGGAAAATATGGAAATTTCCGCACGTGTCAGTTCCCTCTTCTTCCAGTACGCATATAACGTGTCCACAGAACCATCGTATATCTGCCACTCTTTCAGACATACACCATTTTCGTCATAATACTGGACACTGTCCACAGCAGGGACACCATCTGCATCCAGTTCCGTAAAATATCCGCCAAATACATATTGTTCCCTTACCGGTATGCTTACATCCCGTCCATACTCATCAAATGTCATGGTAACCATATCATCTGTATGGATATCTGCATCTTCCGCCACAAGAATAATATCATACGTTTTTGGTGTATACTGGGCATACAGGATTTCATTATCCTTTACCGGCTGATATTTTGTCACACTGCCCTCAAAGACTGCCAGAATATCCGTGTAACTGTCTGCCTGCAGATATTCTGACCATCCAAGGAATTCATAACCATCACATTTTACCAGTGGAAGTTCTACTTTTGAAGCAGTTCCTCCCCACGATGGGAACAGAACAACCTTATCGTCCACCCTTCCTGTAATATTCACCACGGTTTCACCCGGTATATATTTCAGGGAAAGGTATTCGTATCCTGTCACGCCTTCCCGGTACGCTTTCCACATATCAAATACCATGAAGGCTTTCCGGTTGATATCTGCCGGTGCTTCCACATAATATGGTACTGTACTCATGGAGTCTGTCCGGTTCAGATCATAGTCTACAAACAGATTTTTATCCGGTAACGCTGCCCGGATTGTGTATTCCTGGTCAAATTCCCACTGCTCCGGACTACCTGTGGCCACCGGCGTAATTCTTATGTCATCCGCTGCATAGGCGACACTGTAATTCCCTCTTTCCCACTGGGCATACAGTACTATCATTCCCCGGAATTCCGTCAGTACTGCGCCATCTGCATATGCTTCCCCGGTACCATCCGGTTCTGTATTCCATCCGGTAAATTTGTAACCAAACCGTTCAAACTGGTTCAGTGACAGTGTTACTTCTGTCTGTGTATCAAAATAATCCGGTGCATAGACATCATCCGGCATACTTCCGGAACCACCGTTTCTGTCATAGCGGATGATATTATCTGCAAGCTTCCACTGGGCATACAGGGTCAGCTCTTCAGACATCTCCACTATCTGCCCCGGTTCGTAGTCTGTACCGGTTCCGTCCGGTTCTGTATTCCATCCGGTAAACTCGTAACCATTATATGTGAACATATTACCATACAGCTCTGCTTCATAATAACAGCCATGATCCATCAGGGTATATTCCGTATTAATCAGTCTCGGCCAGTCTTTCATGTAATATGTCCAGTACCCGTCTTCTGTTAAAATAAATCTTTCTCCAAGAAGCTGGGCTCCTTTTATATTTCCAAGAGGATAAAACCTGGAATTATATACCATACCGAAGCTGCCATCTTCCCTGATAAGGCAGGTACGTTCCAGACTGTAACCATAATGGTAAAATCCTACATCCCTGCATCTTCCCCAGGAAACCTGTTTTATCAAGGCAATGCGGGTAATACATCCATACCTTACTGTATAGGATGGAGTCCAGACATATCCTTCTTCATCCAGAGCATACAGGTAGCCATATTCACTGTCTTCTGTCACTTTGACAAACTTTACATCTGCTGCAGGAACGTACCGGTAATATGACATACCTTCATCTGTTTCCAGATAACCGCTCCAATACAGATATCCCTGATCCGTCCAGGTATAGTAAACCGTATTTTCTGAAATCTCCTGTGTAAAACGGCATCGTACTTCTCCGGTTATATCCGGTTCTGAAGAATTATCCACCAGTTCATCCGGAAGAACTGCCGTATTTTTCACAAAAATCTCACCACATACATCATATACGTTTTCTTCCTCATCCACCACATAAATGGAGGAACCACCCCGGTACTCGTAGCCACTGCCGCCTGCAGGACGGTAATAATACCCTCCTTCACAAACCGGCTTTTTCACCAGGTGGCAGATATCCGGTGTATGTGACAATTCCTTATGTCTTCCACTTAACATGTTGTATAAATACAGCCTGTTGTCATTGGTCAGATAATACAGCTGGTTATAATCTACTTCTCTGCCTTCTCCGGTTGCAGGATTATATTCCGATGCTGTCCAGTAAGCAGCACTGATATCTATAATGTCATCTTCTGACACAATCGCCTCCAGAAGCGTTTTTCTCAGCCTGTAATACATTCCCTCTTTATTCTTCAGTATGAAAACGTCACCTTCATAATTCTTTGAAAGCGTTCCAGAAGAATAATCATACTCATAAGAATACTCTGGAAAAGACAAAACACAATAATCAAACTCTCCCATATTTCCTATCCGTACCGCATTGTACCACACGGAACCGTCACTCTCGACTGCTACAAAAGGTCTGTCGCCCCCATATACTGTCCGGCGGAACTGCTGCATCCAGACATAATCCCCATGATAAAATTCAACATCCGATACCTGGACATAAGTATCGTCCTCCGGTCCATTTGGCACATAATAAATGTTATATCCACATTTCAGCCTGTAATATGCTGTATGGATACGTCCGTATTCATTGATGATTTCTGCCCCTGGAACAGTATAAATAATCGTCCGGTTCTCTCCTGTGCCATTGGTACCCAGGGTTTCATAATCCTCGCAGACTGTTGGCTGTTCTTTTACCGTAATACTGATTGACGGTATCGTAATGGAATCCAGCATACATTTATAAAATGCTCCTGCCCCGATTGTATTTACTTCGCTGCCAAGTACCACATTATTCAGATTGGCTCTCCTTGCGAAAGCCTTACGGTCTATCTTCTCCAGAACCGGAAACACTGGCAGGTCCATAGGTACTGTTGTCAGATACGAAGCCTTCCTGCAGTTTTCCATCACCGGTGTATTTTCCTCCTGACCATTGAGACAGTACCGGTGTTCGTCACTGTCACTACAGGTGTAATGGATATTTCCGCTCTCATCCTCATAGTACATCCGTTTACAATCCCCATTATAAAAATAATAGTCAATCCGGACATACACATCATCATCAAAGTAGTTCGTATAACTGTCACATAATTGTAAATATATCCGTTCTCCTGCCTCAAATGCAGAGGCTCCAATCGTCTCAAGACCGGCTCCACCATGGATTTCCTCCAGTGCCTGACAATACAAAAAGGCATAGCTGTTCACGGCTGTCACCGTATCAGGAATCGTAATACTTTTCAGCGTTGTATTATACACATGGTAATTTCTGTAATATATCTGTTCTTCCCCGCCACCGGTTGTATTGTATGTCTTCTCATTTTTTCCATAACTTTCTATGTAGCCGTTTCCAAGCACACCATATACATAATTCTGCCTTGTAGCCTTATATGTCGATGTGGACGTCCCTTCCGTTTCCTTGTCATAGGAATAGGAACCGGAGGCATAACCATAGTTATAGTACGTTGTTTGTGAATTCGAATCATTATTGTCATCCAGCGCATGATACTTTCCGGTTCCACCGCCAATACTTACCACCGTATATTCCGTTCCTGAACTGTCCGTAATCACGGACGGGAAAACCAGTTCCGTAATATATCTGACCTGGTCGGTATTTACATCAAATCCATCATAGACCGCAGGATGAACCCATTCTGCGGTTTTTACCCCATTCTCTGTATCTTTAATGAAATACCACAAATTTCCCTGCGCATCCGTTCCTTTTTCATAGTTCCTGCTTCTTTTGGTTGCGGTTGCTGATGGAAGTATTCCTCCCCGGTCAGAGCCCTGGTATGCCGCCAGGTAATAATCACTGTTTCCAGCAACCCAGTCCATGGTATAGCCCATGTCCGTAGTAAACCAGTACTCATAATTTTCCGTTACATTCTCCTGATTGGAAGGCTGCGGTGTCGGTGCAGGAGTGCTGGTTGGTATCGGGGTACTGGTTGGTGTCGGCGAAACCTCCGGAGCCAGCGTTGGGGTCGGTGTCGGTGTGCTGGTCGGTGTCGGGGTGGCCGATGGTACTGTATTCTCCGGATAAAAATTTGCTGTTACCGTAACATCCTGGGCAGGCATAAGAAAGGTAACTGTAGTTTCTTCGCTTCCTTCTATCTCCGTATAACCTGTCCATTCCAGAAACTTGTAATTCTCCTCCGCATAGGCATTAATAACAATCTCATCACCGGCATAATATTTCCCGCTGTCACCATCCACACGGCCTCCGGTACCGGCGATTACGGTCAGTTCATATTGCTGCTTGACTTCCCTTGAAAAATACGCATAAATGGTATAATCTTTTTCCGGCATACGGAAGGAGTAGGCGGTTTCTCCGGAAGCCAGTTCCCTTCCGTCCCCATCTTCCCAGTGTTCAAATACCCAGCCTTCCTCCGCTTCAGCTTTTACTATTACAGAAGTCTGTGCAGCAAACTCTCCGGTATCCTCTGCCGTAAAGTCTCCTCCGTTCAATGATACCGTACCACCTTCTTTTGCTGTTACAGTAAAAGAATAAGTTTTTGGAAGATGGTACTGGTTCCATTTGGCTTCTGTATAGCAGACATTCTTTGTTTTATACCCCATGGCGTAAAGTTTCGGGCCACACGCATCACACCAGCGGATGGGAACGTAGCCGGTGGAAATGTTGTCCATGTTGACTTCTTCGGTTTCTTTCACTGCCTTGGTAACCGGATCCAGATATTCGATGTAGCAGATTTCATCCTCATCCCACTTGGTACAGACACCACAGTTAAAACAACGGTAATAAACCTTTTTCACAAGGGGAATTCCATCAACTAAAGCATATCCTTCTTCCCTGGAATTCAATCCAGAACCTCCGGACACGTTACTGGCACCAAAGTCATAAACTTCCCCTCGGACTCCTAAAGGTTCTTCTGTTTTTGGATATTCATCCAATAAATCATGTCCTATATAAAACCACTCTCTTCCAGAACCTTTTGGGTCCATACATCCCGTACACCCCATCCAGCCAATTTCCTGTCGTCCTCCTCCATGCGGACAATCCGCCATCTGGACTGATACTGCCGCTTCTGCTGTCACAGGTTCTTCCAGTATTCCCATTAAAGGGGTAAGAAGTCCAACCAGTAGTGAATAAATCAGAACTACTACCAGCCAGCTTCTTGCTTTTTGTTTTATTGTCTTCATCTTTCTCTATCCTTTCCATTATTTTTGTAAATGCACACCTCTACTGAATAATTCCCAGCAAAAACAAAGAGACCAATGAATACCTCTTTCATTGACCTCTCTGCAATATCTGATATTTAATTTGTAGAAAATTTATTCCCAAGTAATCTCTAATCCATTCTCTTCTGCAGTTTTCTCACCAGATAATGTCTCCCAGACATCCATAAAAGATACTGTATTACGAGTACTAGTATGTCCATTTATTGTAACATATCTATCACCTATACGTTTTACTGTTACAGGCTTTCCTTCATAATACATATGAATAACTTCACCCATGCCAATACACAAATCCACACAGCCAAGACTCGCAAGATTTGTTTCAAGACTCGTCAAAGATTCCGGGAACCAATACTCTTCTATCGGCGAACATATACAATTACTTCCTAATTTAGTAATTCCTTCTTCAACAACATAATATTTCATCTGTTTCCTTACATCACTTGGAATATTACGCCACAGATAGATTTCCGGATTATCCTTAATCTTTCCGGTACCCTTTACATAAAGATATCCGTTATCCCAGAACTCATAGACAACATCATCACCCATCGGTTCTGTATGTAACAGCCTTGGATTATCTGGATCAGGAATAGGCGTTGGGGTTGGCGTTGCTGTCGGTAATGGAGTCGGTGTCGGTGTTGGTGTTACCATATAAGCACTTATCCCTTCCATGGATTCCAAACCTTTTGCCCCTGTAAATGAGTTCACTTCCGCTTTCAGTCTTTCCGGATGCAAATTTACCCATTCCACAGTACTGACCTTGCTATAGTATGCACATCCGATACGATAAAATGCATATGTTCCAACTTCTTCAAGGCTATCAGGAATTACAATCTTCTTAGTTTCCCCAAAACAGGCAAAAGCATAATCACCCACTCTTGTAATCCCCTCAGAAATAACGATATTATCTACCGTGTAGACAATACCCATTTCAAATCCGTTAGCGTCGTAGAATTTAGGAATATCATACTCGTTTGCATAGACCCATGCTCCTGCTTCATATGGAAGATCCCATGTTGCACCTGTTCCACGTACTATCATGGTTCCATCTTCATAATAATCATACCAGACATTCTCTCCCATCTGTACACTAACAATAAGATTGCTACCTGTCACCGCCGGAGTCGGAACTGTAGTTGGTACAGGCGTACTTGTAGCCGTAGGCATAGGACTAGGGGTTGGTACAGATGTCAGAACAGGTTCTTCATTCTCTGTTCCATCAGGAATTACTGTTACCTCCGGTTTTTCGGTGACTTCCGGTGCAACTGTTTCTGCAGGTGCTTCCGTCACTACAGGCTCTGTCGGTGCTGCAGTTTCTGCTGGCTCTGTAGGAGCAGCCGGCAGTTCTGTAGGTTTTTCGGTCAGAGTTGGTGCTGCTGTTTCCTCCGGTACACCCGCTGCCGTTGGTGTAACCGTTACATCCATCGGTCTCCCGTACCATTCTTCCCGGAACTTCGGACTCCAGGTGTCATAAGTTATAAACAGCCCGGTTATCATAATCGCAATAGTTGCCATTCCAATGTAGCATGCTCTGACAATAAGTTTATCTTTGTCAATTGGTTTCTTGCTCATTTCGTGTCCTCCCTTATCTTTACTTGCCGAGAAAATCAATATTCAGTTGTCAATGTGCCATTTACGGCACCATTGTAACAACTTCCCGGTACAATTTGTTCAACTGTAGTTTAGTTTTTTAATTTTTTGAAAAAAAAGTTTTCCACCCTGGCAGGGCGTAATTATGTATCCTTTTTTTGTCTAAATATAGTTCTTTTACTACATTTATTATAACATATTTTTCACATTTTTTCAAGTTTTTCCTGTGTTTCAGCTGCTTTTTCTTCCTTTTTTTACTGTCTTCTGTTCCCTTCCAGAAGAATTCCGGTTGCCATTTATTTTCATCTATGTACACTATTTTTCGTATACTTCATTCGTTTTTCCATCGCTATGTTTTATTCCTGCTCTCAGTACTCCTGTCTCCTCTCATTACCATTCTGTTTCTAAAATTATTCTTTACTTTCTTTTCTTTTTTCTTTATGTTTCTAAATATATTCTATCAATTTTTTCTTTATATGTCAATATCTTTTCTTTATTTTTCTAAAGATTTTGTTTACTTTTCTTTTAAATATGTTATAATTACATTAAAAGAAATAAAAGTGGAGGATTTGCACTATGATTAAATACTATAAACTTTTAGATTTACTCAATCGCCGCTCCATGACAAAAGAGGATTTACGGCAACAAATCGGAATTTCATCCGCTACAATGTCCAAAATATCAGCACATAAGACTGTTTCATTAGATGTTGTAGACAAGATTTGCTGTGCTCTTAATTGTCAGCCTGGAGATATTATTGAATACATTCCTGTTTCCAATAGCAAAGAATCGTAATATGTAAAGAGAAGTGAATAATCAGGAAAGGAAGTGAATACTATGCCAGCATTACAACCACAACTACAGTTAATCACTCTGGAGCAATACGAAACTCTTCCAAATGATAAAAGGGTTGAAGTCTTCGATGGTATTATTTATGATATGGCCAGTCCATCACAGGAACACCAGACAATCTCCTTGGAGCTGTCAAACATCATTTACAATTACATCAAAAGCAGGAAAGGCTCATGCCAATTACTCACTGCTCCATTCGATATAAAATTATCTGACAGCCCCCTGACAATCGTTCAGCCTGACATCATGGTTATCTGTGATAAAGACAAGCTGGATGGCAAAAGGTGCAATGGCGCCCCCGATTTCATCATCGAAATTGTTTCTCCTGGTAATCCGGCTGATGATTACATTCGTAAGCTGTACCATTATAAAAATGCAGGGGTACGGGAATATTGGATTGTGGATCCAAGACGAAAAACAGTTACTGTAAATTACTTTGAGGGTAATATGCTCACTATTCAATACTCCTTTGATTCTGTTATCAAGGTAAACATTTATGAAGATTTGCTTATCAACTTTTCTGGAATTTCAGATATGTTGAACATTTAATCCTTGCACTATTGTTTCCTGTCTTTAAATAATTCAGTACCATTCAAAGGCAAAAAAAGAGGAACCATTCAACTCGTCAGCTGACTGGTTCTTCTATTTTTATGATATCATCCTTTATCCACAGCAATACTATGTACAGCTTCTACAATAGCTGTCACCTGACTGGCACATTCTTCTACATACTCCTTCGTTATGTCATTTTGCTGTGCAGAAGCATGATCCCTGTCTATCTGGTGGGCAATTGCGTTCCTCCGTTTAAACAGTTCCCTTACAATATATGCACCTTCTCTATCGGACTTATTCATTGTGTCCTTTGGAAAAGCAATAGACATTGCCTTTCCAAATTCAATCCCGATTAAATTTAACTGTTTTCTCATACTCTCATCAGAAAGAAATACATCTCTGCTGAATCTATCATTCAAATATTCAAAAAACCATTCTTTTGATTCTGCCGCAGCAATCCCCTCTTCAACTTTCAAAATAGGAATCTGAAGAGATTTATATTGCTCACTCTTTGACCATTCTCCTTTAAACATTTTGTATAATCCATACTTACTCATTTCATGAAGATAAAAATCCAAAATGCCTTCTATAAATACAACCTGTGAACGCCAAATATTCTTACAATCCTCAACTTTCCCTTCTGCCATTAAGGAATCCGCAACTGCATATTGATTCTTTATAGCATTTAAACTTTCATCAAAATGAGCCTTAATATCTCTCAGTTCAAACTGGACAGGTTGTACAACCGTCTGTTGGGGTCTAACATCTTCAATACGATTATTTAGATCTAAATTTCTCTCTATCATCATCACACCCCACTACATTCTGGAAACTATATTGGCAAAATCAATATTTAACATCGGAATCGCCCCATATTTTCCCGAAATATAACCTTTTCCAAAATTGTCATCTTTACGTACATTCTTTATTTCTGCCAACGAGTACAAATCAGTAGAACGTTCCATACCTTTCATCTCCGTAAACCAAATTTGATCTCTTCTAAATAAGTCCAGATTCAGCAAACCAGTCTCATGTGTGGTAAAGAATATCTGTGGGAATTTCTGAGTTTCCATCTCCACAAAAAGTTTTACCAGACCAAAAACCAAAGATTCATGTAAGCCTGCCTCCAATTCATCACAAATAAGCACTTTTCCATTGATAATAATGTCCAGTAGCGGACACAGTAATCCGAACAGCTTCTTGATACCTGTTGATTCTTCCTGAAGTAAATCTGTTTCAAATGTCTCATAAATAACCTTGGCATTTATCGACTCAATACTCCCTTGCAATATCTTCTTTTTGAATTCATCAGAAAGAAAATCGGGAAGTTCAACATCTTCCACCTTTTTCTGTTTAATTGTCACATCCAGTCCTTTTATGTCCGTACCCAAACTTTGCATGAATAAAACTACCGTTTCCTTTAGCTTTTCATTCGTATTCATCTGATACAATGAATATTGCAGCCAATTCTCCTGATTCTCTGAACCATATATGACAAGTTCATCATTAAAAAACCTATACGCCTGCTCTATTTCTTTTACCGAACTAAAATTAGCTGCACAAGACAACAGCAACCGGTTCGGCTTTAAGACATCTTTACAAGTAGACAATTTTCCTTTAAATCTGTTTCCTGTTTGAAAATCCTCCTGCTCCCTTTCATATATTTTTACCTGGCGGCCATTTGGAAAATAATACAGATATTCTTCTGTTATCAGCATATTTTTTAATGAAAATCCGAATAAATATCTTATATCACCGGTAACAAATTGAATCCGATAAACACTTTCCGTATCATACCCATCCAGCTTATGCGGAATCTGACGGATTCCCTGTCCTGGCTGATAATTAATACTCTTTATTACTAACTTTTTCACAAAAGAAATTGCATCAATAAAATTACTCTTTCCTGAACCATTTGCACCATAAATCACTGCCGATTTAAGTACGTTATATCCTTCAAACTCTTTTGTTTTCTCCACATACTGTGTATCACTACCAGCCAACGCAGAAAATAATACTTTTTCCCGAATGGACTTGTGATTGGAGCAAGAAAATTCAAGTAGCATATTTAGTTCTCCTCTTCTATTTTTACTAAAACGATACCATAACTTTTACTATTTATCAATCCTTTTTGTGTATTTTTCCACAAATCGAACATTTAAAATGTGTCCATTTGTAATTTATGTCATATACTAATATACTCATCAACCAATATCCTATACACTTCATCAAAAAACAGGCAGCGTTATTCGTAATGGCTGCTGATGAAAAATAATCAAACCAACTGATAAACTACACATTCCTATTATATCTTTTATTCAAATCTCGAAGCTCTCTTTCTTATTAAATTCCTTTTGATTCCTTATCGCCAGATAATAGATTTTCTGCTTGAATTTCTCCATAAACTGTGATATATTGTAACTAAAGAAAGCACCCACTCCAAAGGTGGATGCTCCCGATGGTTAAATGTCCTTACGGACACCGCCTATCCTGTGTAGCAGACAGGATAGGCATTAACAGTTGAGTATGACCCCTTCTGTTATATTTTTACCATGTACTATATCGGCATGGATTATACTTTTATTATGTATTATTGTCAACAAGAGCCCGACACTAAATCAGGCTCTTGTTTTATTTTGTTGTTTTACAAACTCATCCTGTTCTGGCACGTCTGGCTTCTCCAAATCTGGAAACAACATTGTCCCCGCCATACTCCGGACTGCCAGTAAAAGAAGCAGCACCAGGCAGATTCCCATACAGACATCATCCACAACAGTAATACCATAACCAATAAAGAGAATAATATACCAGTCTGTCAGTTCCGCTGCAACAGCCAGTACATATATAAGTCTCCCCAGCCTTTTGCTGAGAATAAACTTCCGAAACCAGACATGACTCTTTATTCTTTCCATTGCTTTATGTATCCGGTTCCGCAGTTCTCCCCTGCCAGTCAGTCGTTTTCTTCTCATTGTCCTTACTCCATATCACTGCTATGTAAGAAATGTGAACTTCACAAATCCAAGTACAGCCAAAATAAAAAGTATAATACTCGTTGCCAGCAGTATCCGGTCACTCCACAACTGCAGCTGCTCTTTACTGACCGGTTTCCTGTCCGCTTTCTTTTTCCTTCTTTCCATGTTTCATTCACCTCAGTTTCAACAATGCAACATCTCCGGTATACAATTTTCCCAGTGACTCTGCCACAGAAGACTCCACACAGAAAGTAAACATGGACGCCAGTGCCGAATTGTCACCATTACTGATTACCGTTGCTGTAGCGTCATATACATTCTGAACCACTACCTGCTCCAGTATCAGTTCATACGTTTCGCTCCTGCTGTCTTTCACATAAACATTTACTACATCTCCTTTGCGGATTCTTCCGGCTACTGCATAATCAATTTCTGCCGTCACAGATATCTCCACAGGATGTTCCAGATTTGCCGTTGGATTGTCCAGGTTCAGCATGGACACATACACAATTTCTCCGGTTGAAATTACCCTGCTCGGATAATATCCTACCAGTTCGTCCAGGCTGGACACTGTTGTGTCCGCTGCCAGGCGTTCCGACACATCCACAACAGAAAAGTACTTTTCTACATTTTCAGCTGTAATCAGTTCTCCTGCCGGACAACTTTCCATACACACCACAACCTGTCTCTGTTCCAGATCCTTTAATGCCTGCCGTTCCATCCATAACAGCCCTGCAAATCCGGCAATACCAAATATTAAAGAAATTACCAGAACCGGCAATTTTTCTTTCCATTTCTTCATTTCAATCCTCCACCAGTATTACTACTGTTTCTTTTTTCCATGTTGTACTGCCAAAAAGAGGAAGTTCCAAAACCACTTTTACCCCTATTTCCAGAAAAGATTCCAATTCCATCGTAGACGTCTCTTCTCCCTGTTTTTTCATAAAATCATACTGATAGGCAGTTCCACTAATGACATTTGTCAGTATGAATGTTTCTATCTGATACTGCACTGCGGTTTCCGGAAGATTATAATCCAGCAGCTCCGTAAAACGCTTATAAGCAAGTTCTGCTGCATGTTCTGTTGCAGCCGCCGGATCAGTTTCATACAGAACTGCCTTATTCATTGCTCCGGTATCATATACTACATCCTGCCTGTTCCAGTGATACGCTCCGGGAATATATCTGTCCGGAACACAGACTGCCTGGCCGGAGACAACCACGGTATCCTCCAGCCAGTCATAAATCTGAATCACTTTTGCCTTATGCGTCATAATATAGAATAGTGCAACTACCAGTAAAACAAATAAAACAAGAATCGGAATGACCGCTACCGTTCCTTCTTTTTTCCAGCGTTTTTTCATCGCACCGAAATTCCTTTCTGACTGATATCCACTTTCAGTTCCCGGAAGCCACGGGACAGAGCAAAAAATCCACCCGGATCTTCTTCCATACTTTCAACTGTCAGGACTCCAACGATTCGCAGGCTTACCGGTTCTCCATAACCGGCAGGTCCATAATTTGCAACTATTGCAGTCCGTGTAATGCCTGAATCAAAATTTCCATACAAATGAATCTCTGTCATACCATATAACTCTAAATCATCTATGAGCTTGTCCACGTCACCACTGCTTAAGCTGCCTCCGGTTTCCATCTTCACAAGATAGCTCCGCATCAGGCTCGAAATATGATTCTGACTATCCAGTGCTTTATTGGTATCCACATTCATCACTGTCAGACAGTAGACAGCCAGAATACATACAACAAGTACCAGCAACGCACTGACAAAATCATAGGCACCTTCTTTTTTACTCCTCATCCGATGCTTCATCTTTTTTGTTACGCAACCGGTTTTGCCATAAAGTCAGTTAATACATCGCTTTTCAGTTCTTCAAACAGCGACTTGATGAACAGGGTAATCTGGTCCTTAAAATACAGGCACAAGCCTGCACAGATTGCAATCATCAGCAAGACCACGATAAAAGTTTCAAATCCACCTTCTTTCTTTTTTTCTGTTACATAATTTCTCAGCTTCCTGCCCAGAAATAAATATGCGTTGTTTACCTTTTCACCTGTTACCTTTGCAAATTTCACCATTTTTGTTATTCCTCCTGTTTTATAAACTAATTGTACTGATTGCTGAAATGGCAGCCATTCCTATTCCCAGCAAAACAACTGTTACAAAAATCACCACTTCAACAAAGAAAACCTTTTTTTCTGTTTTGGTCCGTACCTGCAGGTTTATTACATCCTGCATGTCGGTCATCTGATCCTGGACACTCTCCATAATTTCCGCTGTCTTTCCGGAATCCAGTGCCTGTTTCAAAATAATACACAGATTATCAATGTACTTATTTTTAAATTTCAGATTAAACTCATCAATGGTTGCTTCCATATCATGATTTACTATCAGTTCACCAGACATTTCATACAACGCTCTTTTCAACCGTCCATTCGTAACATTTCTGTAACACTCCGCAATAGCCTCCGTCAGAAACATTCCTCCCTGGGTCTTAATCTGAATCGTATCATAAATACTTTTGATATCCTTCAGCATCTGCTTATTATTTTTTTCATTCATTTTCTGTAGAATCACATCCGGCAAAAGAAACCCCAGAACCCCTGCAAACAAACCGGATACTGCTCCCAAAAAAAGAGTTCCGGCAGCTGCCACAATAACTGCCAGTGTCAGCCTGGCTAACAAATACTCTTCCGGAAGAACCAGACGTTTTGCAAAATAGTTTACACCTATCTGGGACAGATATATTTTTCTTTGCTCATATTTTTTCTTATTCCGCTTTAAACGATTTCCAGAAGACTCCATAAGCCAGTCCAGCTGTGCACCCCAGTCAATCTTTACCGTGTGTGCACGCTTCATAAGTTCCAATATTACACCTAAATATGCTCCACATATAATAAGCATGGTTATGTACCTGATTACATTCACGTTACACCTCCTTATCACCAATCGACATCATTACACGGATACTGATAAACACTACAATGCCAATCACTCCGGTAAAAACTTTTGACAATAAGCTTCCCCCGGAAAACAGCTGCATTCCTTCCGGAATTACTCCCTGAAAACTGTACATTACAATTCCACCCATAATCAACAGTATTACAATTTCCACCCGGGCATTCCGGGCTATTTCCCTTTGCACATCACGTTCTGCCAGATACTTTCGTATAATTTCTTTATTTCCACGAATCACCTCCTCATAATTTGCCCTGTGTCTGCTGCAGCTCTCTATATTTGTCAGCATGTCTGCCAAATACCGGTTTCCAATGCCGGCGTCCAAATGCGCACACGCTGTTGAAAAATCCCCGGTTGTATATGCCTCCATATAACAATCTTCTACAGCAGTCTTCAGTGGCTCTTCCAGATAAATCGAAATCTTCCGTAGTATCTGCACAATATCATCGGAAGTTCTTGCGTAATTTTCTATCAGATTGGCAAACTGAATAATATTGTCTTCCACCTGCTTCTGCCGTCTCCGGATAATCATTTGAACCACTTCTTTCAGAATCATAAATGATATCCCCACAGCCAGAATACCAATCAAAAGGCTGTCAGCTATTTCAGCCGTCACAACCATTACGCATAAAAGGAATAAAAATAGCAACACAAGCGTCAGCTCCACTGTTAAAAACGGAACCTTCTTTTTTAATCCGGTCTGCAGCAGAGCTTCATCCAGACGATACAGGAAATGTTTCTTTTCCCTGTTTCCCTGCTCTTTTTGTAAACGTTCCTCTTCACGAATACGTTTTTCCGTTGTTTCATTGACATAGTGCAGAAATTTTTCCCATGTTGCTGCAACATGCTTTGCTGTCCTGTCCAGTACCCTGTACTTTTCTGCCCTGAAGATAATGGATAACGCCATAAAAAAACAGACCAAAAACAAGACCGTTCCAATAAAATATCTGCTTAATACAATGTGCAGTATTACTTCCATTCCGCTGCACCTCCGAAAATATCCTGGAATACAAGATGGTCCTTGTCAAATCCTTTGACTTCCACAATCTCTTTAATTCTGAAATCCTCCAGATATACCACAACCTCCATCTTGGATAGTACTTTATAGCACTTTTCAACGGAATCTCCTGTTGCCCTTTGGATATAGTCTGCCAGTTTTTCAATTCCATCTCTGGCAGAAGCTCCATGCCCGGTTGCCCAGCAGGTATGCCCTGTATAAGAAGCAAGTGAAAACGCTGCTGCCTCATCCCCTTTTATTTCGCTAATAATAAAATAATCCAAATCAATCAGCAGACCATTAGTTGCAAGTGTTTTTAAATCATAGCTCACTTTCCCTTCACCATTATTTTCAATGGTATGCTGAAACAGAAAATGAGGATGCTCTGAAAACAATTCATCGCTTTCTGCAACAACAAGTCCGCTTTTCTTTTTTGGAATTTCCTCCAGCAATGCATTGGTCAGCCTGGTTTTACCTACACTTCCTTTACCGGTCACATAAATCCCTTTTGCTGTTTTTGCAGCTCCAGCCAGATACTTTCTCTGCTCCTGCGTCATAAAACCAAGCTTTACCAGGTCATCCAGATACAGCTTTTTCTTAGGGTCTTTCCTGATATGTATAAAAGGCATACTGGACGTTTGAAGCCACCCGGACATAACGTTAAACCGGAGAATAAAATCCGCATCACTATAGACATCCGTAAACACTACTTTCGCATTAACCGCAGATAAATTCTTCTCGTTTTTCGTTACAACCATCTGCACAAAACGCCGGTAGTCCTCTTCATCTGCAAAAGATACATCTGTCAGTTCCAGCTCTCCATTACGTTTTGCCGTAATCCGGTTATACTCATAACACTTGATGTCTGAAATATCTTTGTCACGAATCAGGGAATCCAGATAATAATATCCCCAGATATATTTTTCAAACACATCAAGATATGCCTCTAACTCATTTTCCTGACAGATCCCCAGACGCTGAAACTCTGCTTCTGCTTTATTCTTTATCACATTTCTAAGTCCTTCATCCAGCCTGTTTGCATTCATCTGCATAAGTAAATATCCCTGCTGATTGATAAAATAATCAACCACTCTGGAGAGAATTTCTTTGTCTATACTTTTCTGTTGTTTTTCATGATACGTATTCTTACCTTTTCCCATCCGCTCCTCTCCTTCTTCTCATCTTGAACTGTTTCTACCGGTGCTGTTTCCGTGGAACGAAAAACCAACGGTTTACTCTTTTTTCCCATGCCCAGAATATCCTTCAAAAGAGAGCCTTTCCCTTCTCTGTAAAATCCTTTGATAATAATCGGGGCAACCAGCGGCATCATCATATATACCGAAACCAGAATATTGATATGGAATGCAAAATGAAATAATGCCATACCTGCAGCTCCAACAATAACCGCAGCACCTATACACAATGTCTTTTTTAAGTTAAATCCGGCCACTACACTTTCTTCATACTGCTCCACATCGTTGCAAATATCAATTGTAAGTCCCATTTCTTTACTCCATATACATCAGAATATCCTCCAGATCAGCAATACTAAAAGGAAGTCTGTCATACTGCAAAGGTGTATATTTCTTTCCCGGTTCATTGCGCAGATCTGCTTCTGACAAAGCCACCCTGTCTGCTATCAGATATAAGAGATAATTCTGTGAACCTACTGCGTCCGTATACGAATTACCTTTTATTCTTCCTGCAAAAAACACCTCCGTCTCCATGTCAGCTTCCAGTAAAAGTTCTCTTGCCGAACATGCCATTTCATTGCAGCATACCACCGGCAGAACAGTTCCCTCCACCGAAACCAGTACCCGTACAATAGCGTCCGAAGTTATCGGAATTATGTCATACCGTGGCGTATTTAACAGTGTTCCTTTCACATATATCTCATTCATCACACACCACCTAAATAGCAATTCCGAAAATTGCAAGTAAACCTGAAATAAAAAACTGTATTGCACCACCAAAAATTCCGTTTATGGCATTCTGTTTGGAAGCATCATCCTGGTTTTTTAATGCCGCACTCAGCTCCGATATATTATTTCCCAACTGTATTGCTCCCTTAAAAGACACATATGCCAGTAAAAAAGAAGCTAAATACCTCATAATCAGGATTGGCTGAAATTCCAGCCAGTTTGGCTCTGCTGTCGATGTTCCTTCCGTCTGTCCCGCTGTTGTTTGTGTAATATTAGAAGCAAATGCCGATACTTCCGGACTTGCAAACAACAACACCGCAAATAGAACGCATAAAATACCAATTTTTCTCCAATGTTCTTTTCCTTTTTCTTTTTTGTACTTACGAAAACTGCATTTTCGATACTTCTTCATTCAGTCACCTTTCTGGTCATTTAACCAGCCTTTCTTTATTTAGTACGGAAAGCATACTACAAAAAAGAAAATTTTTGTTAAACGCCCGGTTGAGAATCTTACCATTTTTCTCAACTCTGGTTTAGTTTTTTATGATACTTCGATAAAGTCAAGAATGGATTTTATCATGTTTTCTTCCATTCCCGGCTCAAAAATAGTAGTAATCTGCTCCAGACTAAGCTGCAACATCACCGGCTTCAATAAGTGTATCTGGCTCATGGAAAAGCCTTCTTCTTTTAATTTTGCCACCATCAGAAGCCTTGCTTCCGTCTGCTTTCTCTTTTCTTCCTTATCCTCTGTTTTCAATTCAACAACATCTTCCTGCATCTGCTCCTCCTGCACGTCCATTTCTTCCTCTGGCTGTTTTGCAAACTGTTCCAGTACAGCCCCTGCCGGATATTCCTCCGGGTTCACATCCGGGTATTCCAAATAGCAATCCTCTGCATAATCTCCCACCGCATATTCCAGTTCTTCAAAACCAATAGTACTCTCTGGGAATTCCGGTTCCTCTTCCTCTAATGACTCAACCAGTACCGCCAATTCTTCCAGGCTCATTGTCATCACCGGCAGTTCCGGTTTCTGCGGCAGCTTTTCCCCGATAGTCCGGGCCACATTGTATTCTTCCTCATATTCTTCCTCCATTCGTTTTCCCTCCTTCTTAAAAAGTTCCAGCTCTGTTCTTTCATACATCTGTACGCTCCCACCATCCTGAATTTTTACTTTATTATTCCTGTTGTGTCTCTCTAACCGTCCATCAAATTTATATTTCCTGGACAGCTGGTTAAAGGAGTTCCAAAGCGGATGCTGGTTCGTCCTGATCTTATAATCAATCACAGGATCTTTACCATTGATGATAACCAGACATTTATTTCTGCTCATCTTCCGGACTTCACCAGGCAGCATCAGTTCTCTTCCCATAACATCATCATTCGTTGAAGCACTTCCCTGTCTTCCTTTTGTCTGCCCCTGCGTCTGCTTATCAATGGTCATTTTATCCATCATCTCTGACACAAATTTATGGGTAGACTGTTCATTTCCACCGAGATAAATCAATGTATCGCTGTTACCAGTAATGTTCTCCCATAAATCCTTATACAGACTTTTTATCTGTACGAGATTCTGAATAATAATTACAGAAGATATATTTCTGGAACGCTGTGTGGATATCCAGCTGTTATACTCTTCCGGAAGTTTGAATAGCGATAGGTAAGCCTCTGGTGTTGCCACCTCGGGCTTTTCCCCCGCTCCACACCGTGCGTGATAGTTTCCCATCACACGGCGTTCCACCGACTAAATTTACTTTTTAGTGCCTATATAGTCCTCGAATTGTATGGTT
>JAGBBW010000051.1 GCA_017938285.1 Lachnospiraceae bacterium | reverse complement strand
TTTGATGTTACAGAAGATGTATATGCAGAGTTTGAATATCCAGACATAATAAGTAATCTTGTAAGATATATGCCATGTGAAGATCATCGCCCTATGGAAGAAAAATTGCTTAAATATTTAAATGAAAATATGAATATGTTTAGGGGATAGTGTTATTTAGACACTCATGTTACAAGGGCATCCAACAAGGGAGATGAAATATTCTTTTGATTTCCAAACATAAACAAAATCGGAGATGTTCTTCGTGGCTTCAATAGTCACGGAGTATCTCCGATTTAAAGTCACAGAGGTGTTTTCTGAGGCAACGACCAAGGTAAAAACCAAGGCTTCGGAACTGGTGGATGCAGTTAAAAGCGGTGCTAGCAGTTTGATGGACAAAGCGAAGGGTGCCTGGGATAATCTGTTTAAAAAAGCGGATGATGTCGTAGAAGAGGTTACGGAAAATCCTACATTTCCTTTGAAAATGAATTTGCAGTTTTTTGCAGAGAAGGGTGGAAAAAATGCCAAAGGACATATGGCAAAATGGCAACAATTGGATGAACATGGAAATGTGGTCGATTCAGGAGTATCACGAAGTGGTGGAACAAAACCAGGGCGGATATTGTCTTGGGGGGAACAGTTACAAACTTACACAGAAAGGAAAATATTAGATGAACTAACTGAAAAAGGAACTGTTTCTGCCGGGGAAACAATAGTTATTTATGGTACTAAATCGCCTTGTAATTTAGGAAGAAGTGTGAAACCTTCAAGAGAATGTCAAAAAGCAATGCAAGATTTTGCAACGGATAATGATGTTAATATTTTATATTTTAAAGAAGGAGACTCAAATCCATGGATATTTCCAAGATAGAAAAAAATCATACGATGAATGAGTATGATTTGAATACAAAAAGAATGTATTTAATAGAAAAATTGGGAGTTAAAACTACATTGTTTGAAATAAGAATTGAAAATAATAGTATTATAGCGAATTATTCACCACTTGATTTAGAGTTTGTATATATACCAGAAGGAGTATATACAAAAGGTCTTACTGTTAAAGAAAAAAGACACGCCAAAAAAATTAATAGAGATATTTTCTTTGAAGATACTGAAATGGAAGTTGAAGAGGGGATTTTTGTATCAGATATGTTGGTTACCAGAACGCCTGTTTTAAATTCATTTGTGCAAAAGTATTTGGATATTAAATGTTTTAATGGTGAAGAAAATTTTGCGGCATATCTTAGAAAAGATCAGGTTGATTTTTTGTGTGAGCAACTTAATTTAAGACTACCGACAGAAAATGAGTGGGAATATTTTGTACGAGCCGGAAGTTCGGATTTGTTTTCGTTTGGAAATCAGTTACCTGATGAAATGGAATTAGAAAAATGGTTGAGTTTTGATTTTTCAGATTTAAATTCCATAAATAGTAACAAGTTTGGTTTATATGGTATTTATACAGGAGAATGGTGTAGTGATTTGTATAAGAAAAATAATAGTTCATCACAAACAGAAGGATTTGTAATAAAAGGTGGTGGAGCATATTTTTGGCCATGGCAAGCAGATGAGTGGATATGGTGTATGTCAGCAATGAGAATGTGTTCAAAAGGATTAGTAGATGGTGAATGTGGATTTAGATTAGTGTATGATTTGAATAATGAGTAATCGTTACTTCGGCATCCGGAACGGTACAATACAACGAAACAAACACGTATGACAGGAACGGAAGCCTGTTGACACAGACCATCGGTGGTGCAGGCTACGGTACAGAAAGCCTTTCCTACACCTACGATGAACTGGACCGTCTGTTAAGCGAAACGAAGAATGGTATGTTGTTGTGATATAATATAGTTGTTACACCATGGTGGAACAGTTATGGACAATAAAAATGCAGAGACAGGAGGAGCCAGAGTTGAATATCTTAAAAGAATTAGTAAAAAGGGTAAGTGAAAATGTAGTGGTAAAAACAGTGTTGGGAGAAAAAACATATTGCTTTATGTGGAATGCTCCAGCAACATCCGAAGCTATTCAATCTTTTGAGAATAGATATGAATGCAGTTTGCCTAATGCTTATAAAGAGTTTCTATTAACTTCAGATGGTGCAATTATATATAAATCAGAGTATGAAGATGATGGATATAAATTGTTAAGTCTTGAAGAAATAGAAGAAGTGACACAGGAAATGAAGGAGGATGGTTACGATATTCCGAATAAGTGTTTTTGTTTTCTTCAGTGTTTATTTAGTGATGATGTGTTGTTGTTAGATTTACAAAAAGAAAGAAATTATATTATAGATGGAGATGTAAGCTATCCATCAGGTGAATGGGAATATATTGCCTCAGATATAAATACCTTTTTTATTAGATTATGTCAATGCAATGGAGCAATGTATTGGAGATGGTAGATAATGAATTATAGTTCGGACTATGGCTGTTTGCCGGAATCACTGGGGCAGCAGACATGGGTTATAACTCTGCCGGCTCAATCCCCAGTATGTTACAGATTTTCATTACCGTATCAAACTGCATTCCTGCAATGCCACGGGAGAGCAGCAGCGGTTACTGAGGCAGTTCGTTTCCATAGGATTCCACAGATAAAGCCGCCTGCTGTACAACGAAAACTTCCGTTCCTTTTTCTTCGATTTTTGCCAGTTCTTCTTCGGCACAGTCCCAGTCGGTAATCAGCAAATCAAATTTTTTGATGTCACATACTTTAATAAAGGAATCCACGCCTACTTTCTGGCTTGGCAGCAGAAGAATCTTTTTCCTGCTGTTTTCCATGATTTTGCGCTGGAATGAGGCAGTCTCATCGGTACCGTTGGAAAGTCCGAATTCCGCAGTCAGGCCGCCTCCGGTAATAAAGCACAAATCAAAGTGCATACGGCTGACAAAGTCCACTGCCATGCTGTCCACCACGCTGCCGCTCTGCCGCATTTTTCCCCCGGCAACATAAATCTCTGCATTAGCCATACTACGGAGACGGTTGGCAATATCAACAGAGTTCACTACAAGAGTGTAGTGGAACTCCGTTGGCAGGTAACGCAGCATTAAAAAGCCGAAGGAACCACCGGTGAGGTATACGATGTCGTTTTCCTTGATAAAGGAGGCTGCTTTTCTGGCAATCTCATTGTAGTTCTCAAATACCGGAAGTTCGTCAAAATTACGGTCGAAGGGCGGACGGACGCTGACCTGTACCGGACGGAGGGCACCGCCGTGGGTACGCTTACATAACCCCTGGGCTTCCAGAATACGCAAATCCCGGCGGGCGGATTCACTGGAAATATCGTAGCGGGAGGTAATTTCAGCAATGGTAATTTTACCGTTCTGTTCAATATGCTCTGCAATTTCTTTTTGTCTTTCTTCCATTAACATAGTAGGACTCCTTTACTGGTTTTATTTAAATATATGCTTTTTTGGTGCTTTATAGAATTTGATAGTGACATAATACCACATAAACGGTAATAAGTCAATATAATCGGTAAATAAAGCTGCGTCTATTTTATATTCAAAATGTCAAGCAGGATTCGATAATTTCTGCTACAATAAAGACAAGCTTAAGCGGAGAAAGAAATAAAAACCAGGAGGAAAACAAGGAGGATTTGACATGGGTAATATGGAGCTTCTTGCAACTGCATTAGAGTATCTGGAAAACCATCTGGAAGAAGACGTTCGGACAGAGGCGGTGGCAGGAGCCTGTTATTGTTCTAAATCCACCCTGGAAAAACTGTTTCGATGCGTGATGCACATCAGCGTGCATGACTATGTAGTGCGGCGCCGGATGATGAAAGCGGCAAAGCTTTTGTTTGCAGAGCCGGAGGCCAGTGTGCTGGCGGTGGCTTTGCAGTTTGGCTACAGCACCAACGAGTCTTTCACCCGCGCATTTAAACAGGTCTGGAACTGTAATCCTTCCGAATTCCGTGGTAAGACACGGTTTAC
Organism: Lachnospiraceae bacterium; assembly: GCA_017938285.1. Classification (GTDB taxonomy): domain Bacteria; phylum Bacillota; class Clostridia; order Lachnospirales; family Lachnospiraceae; genus SIG299. The sequence continues at coordinate 36,000 of JAGBBW010000051.1, read as the reverse complement.
GGAACTTTACCCACGAAGGCTTTTGCCGGTGGAGAATGGAGATGAATTTATGAGCAGTGGAAAACGTGTAGATATCAGTGAATTATATGATTTATTTGTACAGCGCAGAGGATGTTATTTTGTATGCAGTGACATCCATCATCTGATGGAGATTAATGATATTTCCCACAAGGCAGGGGATCTGGCGATTCTGACGGAGTTGGAGCGTCTCGATGCGGCAGCAGGGGAAGAGGATGTTGTGTTCCGTATTGGTGCAGATGAGTTTGTGGTAGTGACAAACAGCACAGATATTACGTATGCGGAGGCAATTGCAGAGAAGGTCCGGGCAAAGAACGGAGAACCGATTGTATTTGAAGGAAAGGAAATTCCGCTGATTCTGTATGTGGGTGTAACGAAGCTGTCGGAAGGTGTGGTGCGGTATAACGAGCTGTTTACGGAGCTGCATCAGAAGATTATGGAAAGTAAGTAAAATTCGTGCGATCCGCTGGAGGCTTCTGAGGAAACAATGAATGAATCTTTTTTTAGAAAACCGGGGCTGTTGAAGAAACAACCCCGGTTGGTTTTTCCTGTCCGGATTAAAGTTGTATGCTGACAGCATAATCGCTGTTTTCTTTTATCTGAAATGTCTCAAAATATCTGTTTTCCATCGGAATCCATTTATCACGGAACATGGTCCATCTGGTCTCTCCGTTGCGCATACGGATGCGCTGTTCCTGTTCTTCTTTTGGAATATCCAGAAAAATCCTCAAATCATAACAGTTTTTAAAATAGGGGTGCTGGCTGTAGGCTCCTTCGACAATTACAATATCATGGTATGGGATTGCAGCGATGTCGGCAAGTGTACCTGTACTACAGTTGTAGATTTGATGGGTTACTCCGGCGGTGTCTTGAATGTGGTCCAGTACTTCCTTCTGAAACCGTTCATAGTCCACATTTCCACCGGGAGCAGTCAGGCGTTCGGTAGTACGCTGCTGTGGCTGCAGGAAAAAATCATCCATGTGAAAGACAGAGCAGTCCAGCTGTTTCTGCAAAAAGGCGGCAAGTGTGGTTTTGCCACTGCCGCAGCAACCGTCTATGGCAATCAGGAAAGGACGTTTCCTGGAGGCTGCCAGTTCATTTTTTATGCAGGCAAGAAGCTGTTTCATGTGTAGTTCCTTTCTAGCAGTTTTGCTTTTTGCAGGGCAAGAAGTATGACAGGTATCAATAGCAGCTGGAGAAGAATTCCCGGAACTGCGTCCAGCAGGGTGGAAGTCAGGAATATCTCAAAGCTGTAAGGGGCTCCCGCCATGCCAAGCAGGGGAATGCATACCAGTCCATACAGTATGCGGCCAAGAAGCATGGAGCCAATCAGGCTGATGTAAATCCGCAGAGTATTCTTCAGTGGCAGAAGACGAAAGAAAAGTCCGGAAAAGAAACCGTAGCCGGCCAGTTCCACTGCCATGGAAACTGCTTTTGGAAACATGGGAGGCATGGTAAACAGCAGACTGCGAAGCAGTGGCGTGATAAGACCAATAAAAAGGCCATAAGGCCATCCGCAGATGAAACCGCACAAAAGTACGGGAATGTGCATAGGTAACAGCATGGAACCGATTTCCGGTATTTGTCCGGTAAGAAAGGGCAGGACCAGACCAAGGGAGAGGAAAAGGGCAGATAACACCAGGTTGCGGGTATGTTTCATGGAAAAGTTCCTCCGGTAAGTATAATAAGTAAAAAATAATTGTTCATAATGTATTGTAGCGGACGGAGGGATGGGAGTCAAGTGATTTATCATGTTAAGCCAGGCTCTTTCACAAATCGTAATTAGGAAGGGATTGAATGGTTATGAATATAACATGGAAATCGGGACATATTATGTAGTGTATTTATGTAATTGGGGAATAATCATGTGTATAAAATTATGATAATGCTCCCCAATATACGTTGACTATTGGGGAGCATTTTGATATAATCATTTGAAATATTGCTCCCTAAAGGAGGAGAAACAATGGCAGTACAATATAATGAAATACAGGAATTGCTCAGAAGTCGCGCAGACCTTCAGGCAAGACTGAATTTGATGCCCTACGATGGTACACCTGAAATCAAGGAACGTGGAGATGGAAAATATCTTTATGTAAGAAAACGTGTAGCGGGCAGACAGACATCTGTTTATGTAGGAACATATACCGAAGAATTGTATAATTTGCTTCTTCGTAACGCCAGAGAAATTCGTGAAATCAGAAAATCACTCCGCAGCATTGAAAAGCAACTTGCGGCAGTCGGATATTCAGAGAATGAACTTCCTGCCGATGTTATAAACAACATAGCATTTGCACGTGCGAATATGAAAATGAATATCTATGACCAGGCTGTTTTGGAAGGAGTTGCGACATCCTTTCCTCAGACAGAAGAAATTATAGAAAATGGAAAAGTATCTGGCATGACGGCAACTGATGTGCAAAAGATTTTGAATTTGAAGCACGCATGGGAATTTATTCTGGATCGTGATGTTATTGCCAGTCGTTCTGATTATTATATGCTCAGCTACATTGCAAGACTTGTTAATGAAGGTTTTTTTGCAGAGGGCGGTCGAATCCGGGGAATTCCTGTTACCATAGGCGGTTCGTCTTATGTTCCACCACTTCCTAACGAATTGGATGTAAAAGAAAGAATCCTGGAGATTGTCGGGGAAAAGGATGATGCTATTAACATTGCTATCAAACTGTGTCTTTACTGTATGAAGACTCAGATATTCCTGGATGGCAATAAACGAGCCTCTGTCATTTTTGCCAATCATTATCTCATTTCACATGGTGGTGGTTTTTTGGTAATTCCTGAAAAGGAAGTGCCAGAGTTCAAGCAATTACTTGTAAAATATTATGAGGGTGAGGAAATCAACGTTATTGCAACATTTATGAAAGAACGCTGTTGGAAAACATTATAGTTTTATTGAAAAAAATAGAGAAATGTATTATGATAATAAGCAGAGAGTAGTGATAATCCTTGTGTCGCAACCCAATATTCTTTTTCTGTTACGTTTGGTTGCGGAATTGTTTTACCTGGGTTATGGCATTCCCGGGGTGGAAAAGCTACAATGTGGGTATTAACGCAGGGAGGTATTCAGTATGAAGTTTGAAGAAAAATTGGTAAGATTGAGAAAAGCCAGGGGATTTTCCCAGGAGGAGCTGGCGGAAAAATTAGAGGTATCCAGACAGGCAGTGTCCCGGTGGGAGCTTGGCAGCACACTGCCGGATATTCCGAATTTAGTGCAGCTTTGTGAGTTATTCGGAGTGACAACGGACTATCTGGTGCGGGAAGAGGGCATATCGGACAGTTCTAATCAGAAAGAAAGTGGTCTGGGAGAAACCGAGCCCGAAGAGCCAGAAGAGAAAAAAGAAGAAAATGGGTTAAAAAATAAAGAAACAGCCCGTGCAGCAAAAGAACTGGAGAGAAAGAGGTATCAGGCAAGACGGTTGTATTATTCGGCATGGGCGGCGATTCTTATGGCGGTAGGATTTGGTCTTGCGGTCCTGATAGATTCCAAGGTGATATGTGCAGGCATTTGTCTGGGGCAGATGTCAGGGGCAGTAATTATGTTTCTCTTCTATTTGAGATTGGTTAAACAGATAGAAAATGAAGAGTAGAATTTAAAACTAAAGAAATTATTTCCTTTCCCAGCACCAGTAAATGCTCAGAAGGAAAGCGGTACTGGAATGTGAATAGGAAAATAAATTCTGTGAATACAAAAAATAAAGGAAGGAAAACACATGAATACCACCGATTGTATCAAAACAAGAAGAAGTATCAGAAATTACAAGGAGGACCAGATTTCCCAGGAAGTTTTAAAGGAAGTCGTTGACCTGGCACGTTTTGCCCCAAGCTGGAAAAACACCCAGACTGCCCGTTATTATGTGGTGCAGGATGCAGCAGTAAAGCAGAATATTGCAGAAAACTGCATGATGGAGTTCGCTTTTAACACAAAGACTCTGACCAAGGCCCCGGCGCTGGTGGTTGTAGCCTACGTGGAGAAGCGTTCCGGTTACGAGCGTGACGGTTCGTTCAGTACATCCAAGGAAGACCGTTGGGAAATGTTTGATGCTGGTATCGCAACACAGACGTTCTGTCTTGCTGCCCATGAAAAAGGACTGGGCACCTGTATTATGGGGATTTTTGACGAGGAAAAAATCGCAGAGGCAGTGTCACTTCCGGAAGGTCAGAAGGTTGGTGCGGTAGTTGCCATTGGTTATCCGGCAGAAGAGCCACAGGCTCCGGCAAGAAAAGAAGTGGAGCAGCTGGTACAGTTTTTATAAGAGAAACAAAAAAATAAGAGCAAGGGCTGCTGAAACCTGCTTTTGGAGGTGATTCTGAAAGCGTTTTACAGCAGCCCTGTTCTGTGTATTTTGAGGAGTGAAAGTTTTAAAGTTCCACACGTTTAAAGTCGATGGAAAAATCCTCATAAATGTGGACAGGAACAATATCCCGGAATGTATAGGTTGTCATATCAAACAGCTTTTTTTCCAGATGGTAAACAACCACATGCTCCTTTTCCGGGTCAACAATCCAGTACTCCCGTACTTTGGCATCCATGTAAAGAGTGAGCTTGCGTACATAGTCATGACTGGAGTTACCAGGGGAAACAATTTCAATAATCCAGTCCGGTGCGCCAAGGCAGCCTTCTTTCGTCAGCTTGTTTTTGTCGCAGATAACACTGATATCCGGCTCCACAATATTTTTCCGGTCTTTGCGGAGTTTTACAGCAAATGGGGCAGGGTATACTTCGTAGGAGCCGCCTTTGGCATCAATGTAGTTTGCTATAGTCTTTGAGAGCAGCATTACCAGCTTCTGGTGAATACGGCTCGGTGCTGCCTGATAATAAATCTGTCCGTCGATCAGTTCGGCGCGGATATCTTCCGGCAGATTATAATAATCTTCCTCGGTATAGGAATCCATGGTTTTTGCTAATGGCATACAGGGTCACTCCTTTCCATGAAATAAAAAATGTTTTTTCTATTATCAGCATATCACAAAAGTTCCTTTCCTGCAATGTTGACGGTCTGGCATTTAATTATTAGAATTTTTAAAAAAATTTGTAACGAATCCCTGTAAAAACGGATATATAGATGTAACGTAATTGTTCAGCATAGACCGAATCACTTGCTGATGAGGTCGTATGACAGTGATTCAGGTGTGAGCAAATCCCATTTGCGAAGCAAATTTTCATGGATTTGCGAAACATAACTATGAAGGTACTGAATAGTTACGGTGTAACGAAATAGTAAGGTACCGGAAAGTTACGTTATAACGAAAGAAGCGAAGAAGGAGGCACAGATGGAAACATTATACCGGGAAAATGTGAAAATTGTGTCCCATTACCTTTATTCCATGTGTAAGGACGAGGAGCTGACCAAGGACCTGACCCAGGAAACCTTTCTGCGGGCTTACGAGTCGCTGGAACGGTTTGATAACAGCTGCAAAATCTCCACCTGGTTGTGTCAGATAGCAAAGCATCTGCTGTATCAGTATTTTGCAAAGGCAGGAAAGCAGATTCCGGCGGAGCCGGACGAAACACTGCCGGCAAAGGAAAATACGGAGCAGGCAGCGATGACGAGGGTGGAGCTGATTGACTGCCTAAAGGAGCTGCACCGGCTGCCGGAACAGATGAAGGAAGTGATGTACCTCCGGGTCATGAGTGATTTGTCCTACCGGGAAATCGGGGAAATTATGGGAAAGAGCGAAAACTGGGCGCGGGTGAATTTTTACCGGGCCAAGGAACTTTTACTGAAAGGATGTGGCAGGGATGAAGAAACAGGAATGTGATATTGTGAAAGATTTAATGCCGTCGTATGTGGATAAAATCTGCTCGGAGGCGAGCAGACTGTGGATAGAGGAGCATGTGACGGACTGTGAGGAGTGCAAAAAGACGCTGAAGCTGCTTCAGGGTACGGAGATTTCGGCAAAGCGGCTGGAGGTGGAGCAGCTGGATGCGGCAAAGAAGGTGGTGCGGCAGAATCTGCATCGCAGTATGGCAGGCTTTGGGCTGTGTCTGGTGATGACCGTATTGATGCTGTTTGTGTTCAGCTCTGACAATAATATGCAGATACCGCTGCTGGCACTTTATGTGGCACTGCCGGTCTGTATGGCGGCAAGCTGGCTGGCAGGACGGAACCAGACCAAGATGCGGGTGCTGGATAAATGGGATATAATGTCCCTGGCAGGCGCAGTGCTGGCAGCAGGGTATGGCGCTGGCATGATGTTTTATGGTTTTTCCTGCATATTGAAAGGGAAACCGGTGTTTCAGGTGCCACGGGAAGTAACCGGACCTTTTTTGTATAAGCAGATGGTGGCAGCAGCGGTTCTGTGCTTTGTTGTGTATCTGTTGCAGATGGTACGGACCGTAAAGCAGGGCAGAACAGCCAGTGTGGTCGTAAACGTATGTCTGACAGGCATTTTTCTGATGATGTCCTACTGTGTCCAGATGGGGTATATGTCGGAACTGACACAGGCGGTTCAGACCCTGTGGGAGGCTACCGTGCGGACGCTTTGTATTGGAGGCGTGGGAATGGTGGCGTTTCTGGTGGCAGATAAAAGAAAAAGAGTATAGAAAATGAAGTTTGATATAAAAAAATGAAATATTCAAGAGTTTTTAAAGTTGACTTTAAAAACTCTTGAATATTTTTTGTATTTAAAGTATAGTATAAGAAATGAGAAGGAAGGAGAAAGCGGATGATTCAAAGAGATAATTACATGGAAAAATTGAAACGGTGGAAAGATAAGCAGGTAATCAAGGTTGTTACCGGAGTGCGCCGATGTGGAAAATCCACGTTATTAAAACAGTATAAAGAATATCTGCTGGGACAGGGAATCAAAGAAGAGCAGTGTATTTTTCTCCTTTTGGATGACTTACAGAATGAGGCGCTGCGTGAGTATCACCGTCTGTATGAATATATTACAGAGCGTCTGACAAAAGAACAGAGATATTATATTTTTCTGGATGAAATACAGCTGGTGCCGGAGTTTCAAAAGGCAGTGGACAGTCTGTATTTGAAGGAAAATGTGGATATTTATATGACAGGCTCCAATGCCTATATACTTTCCGGGGAACTTGCTACGTTATTATCCGGACGGTATGTGGAAATCAGTATGCTGCCTTTTTCGTTCCGGGAGTATGTGGAGGCTACAGGTCTGGAAAAAAAACAGGCGTTCCAGAATTATTTTCTGAGGGGCGGTTTCCCGTATGCCAGCCGGATTGAGGAGGAAGAGGCTTATCAGGAGTATATTGCAGGTATTTTTCATACGGTTTTGCTGAAGGATATTGTTGACAGAAAAAAAATTGCGGATGTGAAGCTTTTGGAATCGATTCTGTGTTTTCTGGCGGATAATATAGGAAATATGGTTTCTTCCAAAAAAATCGCAGATACGCTTACAAGCATGGGGAGAAAAACTACATCCGTAACGGTAGATAACTACCTGAAAACTCTTCAGGAAGCGTTTGTGTTATATGAAGCGGAGCGGTATGATGTAAAAGGAAAACAATTTCTGCAGTCGTTAGGCAAATATTATCTTGTGGATATGGGATTCCGTACCCATCTGCTTGGAACGAAACTGCGGGATTTTGGACATGTGCTGGAAAACATTGTATATCTGGAACTGCTGCGCAGAGGATACCGGATATCCGTTGGAAAGGTGGAAACAGAAGAAGTAAACTTTATGGTGCAGAAAGGGGACGAAAAGGCGTATTACCAGGTGGCAGCCACCGTACTGGACCCGGCAACGTTTGAGCGGGAAATTCGTCCTTTGAAAAAAATTACAGATAATTATCCTAAATTTATTTTGTCCATGGACGAGATTCCACTGGGCGAGGATGGAATTAATCAGATAAATATTTATGACTTTTTAATGGAAGGAGAGTCCTGATGAAACATTCGGAACATATCATAAAATTTGTAGAACCCGGTTCCATTGCCGAGGAACTGGAAGTAGAGGCAGGGGATGTCCTGCTTGCCATTAACAATCAGGAAATAGAGGATGTCTTTGATTACCGTTGTATGATAAAGGACGAATATCTGGAGGTGCTGGTGCGCAAGCCGGATGGGGAAGAGTGGTTACTGGAGGTGGACAAGGAGTATGATGACGACCTCGGCATCCAGTTTGAAAATGAACTGATGAGTGAGTACCGCTCCTGTACAAATAAGTGTATTTTCTGCTTTATTGACCAGATGCCGCCGGGTATGCGGGAGACGCTGTATTTTAAGGATGATGATTCCAGACTTTCCTTCATGCAGGGCAATTATATTACGCTGACCAACATGAAGGATAAGGATATCGACCGCATTATCCGGCTTCATCTGGCGCCAATCAATATTTCCGTGCAGACCACCAATCCGGAGCTGCGCTGCAAAATGCTGTCGAACCGGTTTGCCGGGGAGAAGTTAAAGTACATTCAGAGATTGTATGAAAACCAGATTGAAATGAACGGTCAGATTGTGTGCTGCAAGGGTGTGAATGATGGGGCGGAATTAAAGCGCAGTATTGAAGATTTGATGGCATATCTGCCGTATATGCGCAGTGTTTCCGTGGTTCCGGCAGGCATTACAAAATACCGGGAGGGTCTGTATCCGCTGGAACTGTTTACGAAGGAAGAAGCAGGGGAAATTATTGATTTGATTGAGAGTTACCAGCAGAAATGCTATGAGGAGTTTGGGCTGCATTTTATCCACGCCAGTGACGAGTGGTACATCACGGCAGAGCGGGAGTTTCCGGAGGAGGACCGGTATGACGGTTATATCCAGCTGGAAAACGGTGTCGGCATGATGCGGCTGTTGAAAACGGAGTTTGATGAGGCACTGGAACAGCTGGTAAACAGGGAAATATATGTGCAGTTAAAGGAAAACCTTCACCGGACCGTGACAATTGCCACCGGAAAGCTGGCGTATCCAATGCTGAAGAATTTTGCACAACGGCTGATGGAACATTTTCCGGGACTTACCGTCAATGTATTCTGGATTCGCAATGAGTTTTTTGGAGAAACCATTACGGTGTCCGGACTGGTTACCGGACAGGATTTAGTGAAACAGTTAAAAGAAAAGCAGGAGTCCGGTGTGAATCTGGGAGATGCGGTTATGATTCCCGGCAATATGCTTCGTACCGGAGAAAAAGTATTTCTGGATGATGTGACAACGGACGAAGTGGAAGCAGCACTGGGACTTAAGGTTGTGGCAGCAGGAGCCAAAGGCAGTGATTTTATTGAGGCAGTGCTGAATCCGCAGTATCATGACAGCCGGGATAATGGGAATTTTGTGTACATCCAGGCGTATGACCGGAAACAGGAGTTTTAAGAGAAGAAAGAGAGGCAGTTATGTTAGCAAATTATCATACACATACAAAGCGATGCGGACATGCTTCCGGGGAGGATAAGGAGTATGTGGAAGCAGCCATTCAGGCAGGACTGAAAATTCTCGGTTTTTCCGACCATTGTCCATGGATATTTCCAAGGAAGGATTATGTGTCCAACATGCGGCTGGCACCTTCGGAGGTGGATGGGTATTTTTACAGTCTGGAATCCCTGAAAAAAGAGTACGAGAGGGATATTAAGATTTATATTGGGTTTGAAACGGAGCACTGTCCGGAACTGCTTCCGGCGCAGGATGAGCTGTTGAAGGGATATCCGCTGGATTATATGATTATGGGACAGCATTTCCTTGGAACGGAATATGATTCGGTTTATACCGGATGGAAACACCCGGAGCCGGAGGTGCTGAAGGGCTATGTGGATACGGTGATTGATGGGATACGATCCGGACGGTATCTGTATGTGGCACATCCGGACCTGGTGAATTTTACCGGAGACGGGCAGCTATACCGGGAGGAGATGCGGCGGCTGTGTGCAGCTCTGAAGGAAGCGGATATTCCGGTGGAAATCAATATTCTTGGGTTATCCGAAGGCAGACAGTATCCGGCAAAGCGGTTTCTGGAACTGGCGAAGGAAACGGGAAATAAAGCGGTGATTGGTATTGATGCCCATTCTCCGGCGCAGCTGTTAAATGCAGAGGGTATTGCCCGGGGACAGGCACTCTGCAGGGAATACGGTCTGGAACTGGTAGATGGGGATTTGCTGGAAAAATAAGTTTGTAAGTGCTTACAAAAAGTACTTGACGCCTGAAAGGAAGATATTGTAGAATGAATATGATTAGTTGTATGGAGTGAACAAGTTATATTCAGGAAAGGCGAAGGTATTTATGGGGAAAAAGAAAAGCAAAACCAGTTTTGGGGAAATGTTAAAAAATGCACCGATTAAGAAAAAACTGACGATATCACATGGACTGATAATTTTGTGCAGTGCTATTATTATGGCTATTCTGCTTGGCTGTATGATAGGAATTGAACGATATGTGGAGAGAATGTACCAGGGACCGGTAAGAAACGCCTTTTATATTGGAGAAATTCGGTATTCCCTGAATGATATTCCGAAGGAAATCAACTATGCCAGGGCGGAGGGCAGTCTGATTCTGGCGGATGTGGACAAAATTGCGGGGGATACGGTTGCTGCCATTGAAGCAGACTGGGCAAGTCTGGAAGAGGCGTATGGTATACTGATGGAGTCGTTAATTTCGGAGGAAAGTAAAGAGAAGCTGGAAGCCATCCACACCAGAATGACTGGTATGCGGGAAGATATTGATATTATTGTAGATATGCTTTCCAAGGGCAGGATAGAATCTGCCGGTTATTATTATTCGGAAACAGTCAGTGCTACCGTGGAAGAAATCTATGAGGAAGTGGAAGTTCTGGCAGATGAGATTATGGCTGTCAGCAGGGAATACTGTGTGCATGCTTCCCAGATTTCCTTCCTTCTTGTTATTGTGGGTATTGCGGAGCTGGCACTGGTAACGTTTATGGCAATCCGCATTACAAAGAAGGTAACAAAGATGATCTGTGAGCCTCTGGGAGAGATTACCCAGGCAGCAGCGGCAATGCAGCAGGGTGAAATGGAGGCATACACGGGAATAAAACACGAATCCCAGGATGAACTTGGAATACTGGCTGACGCCATGAGGACTACCATGCAGACACTGAATGGCTACATAACCGAAATTTCCGGTATTCTGTCTGATATGGCAAAAGGAGATCTGACAAAGAATTTTGGGGAAATCACAGATTTCCTTGGGGATTTCTCTACCATTAAAGAATCTTTTATGTACATATTGAAGGAATTTAATAAAACGCTGACGAATATTAATGATGTTTCCGGCCAGGTAGACAAGGGTGCGGATGAAGTAGCAACAGCTGCCAATGAACTGGCGTACAGCACAGAGCAGCAGGCAGGTTCCGTGGAAGAACTGACCGCCACCATCAATACCATCAGCAATATGGCAATGGAAAATGCAAAACAGGCAGAGCAGGGCTATGAAGGTGTTATGGCTTCTGTCCGTGGGGCAGAAGTTAAGCGGGAGCAGGTACAGGAATTACAGGAGGAAATGCAGCGTATCAAAGACATTTCTGCAGAAATTTCCAATATTATTACCGCTATTGAGGAGATTGCGGACCAGACCAGTCTGTTGTCACTGAATGCTTCTATTGAGGCGGCAAGGGCCGGGGAAGCAGGCCGTGGCTTTGCAGTGGTAGCTGACCAGATTGGAAAGCTGGCAATGGACAGTGCCCAGGCAGCAGTCAGCACAAAGGAACTGATTGAAAAGACAGTGGCAGAGATTGAAAAGGGTAACGAAATTACAGCTTCCACAGCGGTGGCGTTTGATGAAATTATTAAAGAAATGACGGTTTTTGCAGGTACTGCAAAAGGCTCCAAGGAGACTGCAGAGGAGCAGGCGGCATTATTAAAGCAGGTAGAAGAGGGAATTGGCCAGGTATCGGCGATTACCCAGGAAAATGCGGCTTCCGCAGAAGAAAGCCTGGCAACCAGCGAGGAACTGGCGGCACGGGCGGCTGAGCTGGCGGAGCAGGTAAATAAATTTAAATTGTACTAAAAAAAGAACAGATTGCTGAATTGGGGCTTTTGGAAATGATGCCTGTATCGGAAAAGTATGCTTTCGGATACGGTGTTTCCAAAAGCCTTTTGCAAAGCAAAATCCCGCTTGACGAACCCATTCACAAAAGGTATCCTACAGATAAAAGGATATGATTCTAAAGTTACTGAAAAAACAGGAGGTGCTTATGTTCCACTATTCATCCACGATTGATAATTTAGTCAACCATTACATAGCTGCCGGGGAAATTGCCGGTGCCAGTCTTCTTGTTCTCAAAGACGGCGAGGAAAAATACAGAAAAGTGTACGGGGAATCTGACAAAGAACGTCATATACCAATGCGGCGGGACACCATTTTTCACATGTATTCCATGTCAAAGCCGGTGACGGCAGCAGCGGTAATGATTCTGTTTGAGCGGGGTGAGCTGGATATCAGGGACGCGGTGTGTAACTATCTTCCATGTTTCCGGAACATGACGGTCTGGACAGAGGCAGGAGAGGTTCCGGCAAACCGTGATTTTACTATCTGGGACTGCCTGAACATGACTACGGGCATTCCTTACCCTTGTGAAGAGCTGGAGACCGGACGCCGGATGGACAAAGTATTCCGGGAGCTGATAGCCCGGAGAGAGGCAGGAGAGATTGTGGATACCATGGAATGGATGCAGGAAATTGCAAAGCTTCCCCTTGTATTCCAGCCGGGAGAGCAGTGGATGTACGGATTTTCAGCGGATATCCTGGGGGCTGTGGTGGAGGCGGTTTCCGGAAAGAAGTTCGGGCAGTTTTTACAGGAGGAAATTTTTGCGCCTCTTGGCATGACAGACACCGGATTTTTTGTGCCGGAGGAAAAATGGGACCGTTTTGCTACGGCGTATGAGTGGGATGAGGCAGCGAAGGGGCTGCACCCATTAAACCGCAGCCACCTGGGGGAATATTATAAGTCAGATGTGGCGTTTGAATCCGGTGGTGCCGGAATGGTTTCCACAATAGACGATTATGCAAAGTTTGCGCAAATGCTTTTGAACAAAGGAAAGCTTGGAAATGTACGGATTCTGGGTGAAAAAACGGTGGAATTTATGGCACAGAACCATCTGACGGAAGAACAACGGACGAACTATAACTGGGACAGTGTGCAGGGGTATGGGTATGGCTGCTTGATGCGGTGTCTGGAGGACAAAGGCCTGGCAGGGACCAATGGAAGTATTGGTGAGTTCGGCTGGGACGGCTGGACCGGGAACTATGTGACAGTGAACCCGGAGGAGAACATGGTGCTGCTGTTTTTTATCCAGCGGTGCGGAACTGGCTTCTGGGAACTGACCCGGAAGGTCCGGGCAGTGACGTATGGGGCGCTGGAAAGTTTATAGCATGGTGAATTTACAGGAGGCAGTGATGGGATTATTTGATTTTTTTAAGAAGCGCAGCAGGACTGGGGAAACTACATCTGAAAAGCAAAAGGCAGAAGTCCCAAAGGTACTGCGGATGCCAGGACTAACCATTACGACAGAACCGGACGAACCGGCATTTCTTGGATACAAAACCTCCTGGCTGGCGGTGAAAAACAGTACACCGGAGGAAGTGATGGAAAAGCTGCAGCTTGGGAATGTGCAGGTGGCAAACTGGGAATCCGGTCTGGAGGTCAGACGGTTTGGAAAGGTTTTTGTCAGTCCGGTTATGGATGGTTATGTGATTGTCAGTGATATGGAAGAACTGGCAGATGATGTGGAACGGTTGCGGGAAACGGCAGGGTTGTTTGATGAAATGTTGTTTTTTGCCACGTACCGGATTGTGGATTTACATACCTGGGCAAAGTTTAAGAAGGGGGAGACGGTCCGCAGATATTATTTCCTTGGTGAGTCCGGCGAGGTGGAAAGCGAAGGAGAGATGACACCGGAGGAGCGGGAGCTTGGGTTTGGTTCCTATCTTACGTCAGAGGAGGATGACTGGGAAACCGTGGAGTTTGCAAACGAGGATTCTGTTATGGCAATTTCCAAAGCGTGGGGAATTGACCCTTGGTTCGAAAGTCACAAGGGAGAACGCTCCACCGGGTTTGTTGCAGGCTATGTGAAAAAATAAGGGCTTAAAGGGTTTGGCTGTGTTGTTTCCGTATAAGATAAATTTCCCGGATACACAACGGAATTTCCCATAATAACATCATGGTCCAGCCGGCGGCACAGGCAAGGGCAATTCCACGGATTCCCATGGACGGAGCGAGGGTATAGGTCATAACGACCCGGATGCTGGTCTGGATAAAGGTGCCGAACAGGGTGATTTTTAATTTTCCCATGCCACGGAAAAAGCCCTGGACGCAGTTGGTCATGGCAGGCCACAGGTAGAAAATTACCATAAGGGACAGGTATTCCACGCCGATATCAATGATGGCGGCAGAATCTTCTCCGGTGACAAACCAGGACATAATATTTCGTTTGAAGAAAAAGGTAATGGTGGCGAAGAACAGCCAGTAGGCAATTTCCAGGCAGACTCCGGTGCGGTATCCTCCGGCAATACGTTCTTTTTTGTCTGCTCCGCGGTTCTGGGCAATGTAGGTGGTCACGGCCTGACCGATGCTCTGTCCCGGAACAAGGGCGAAGGCATCAATGCGGGACACAGCGTTGAAGGCAGCGATAACATTGACACCAAGGGCGTTGACCTGGCTCTGAATCAGAATTTTGCCAATGGGCTGGACCGACTGCTGCAGGGCAGAAACACCGCCAAACTGGAAAGTCTTTTTCAAATATTCCCGGTTAATCGTCCATTCTCCTTTCTGAGGACAAAGTTCCGGGATATGCCGGATGAGGTACAGAGCGGCAAGCAGGGCAGAAAAAGCCTCCGCAATGACGGTGGTGGTGGCACTGCAGATAATGCCAAAGCCAAGCCCACCAATAAAAATGATGTCCAGAATACCGTTTAAAATCGAAGCGAACATCAGAAATTTTAATGGTGTTTTAGAGTCTCCCACGCTTTTCAGGGCGGCAGACAGGGCATTATAAAAGAAAGTGAACGGTGTGCCAAGGAAGGTAATTCCCACGTAAAGCGCAGTTGTGGGAAGAATTTCTTCCGGTACAGAGAGCAGCTTAAGGATTGGAGTAGTAAACAGGATACCAAGGGCAGCAACCAGAATACTTATGAGACCACCGGAGAGCAGGGTGGTGGAGAACTGGGTCCGCAGGGAGTTCCAGTCTTTGGCACCAAAAAACTCACTCAAAAGAACCCCGGCACCGATGCAGAGGCCGGAGATGGATAAAATCGTCAGGTTCATCAGCGGAGAGGCAATGCCTACCGCAGCGAGAGCGTCTTTGCCGATGAAACGCCCGGCAATAATGGAGTCGATGGCGTTGTAGCCCATCTGGAACCAGTTGCCGAGGAGCAATGGCAGGGCGTAAGCACAGAGGTGGTTCAGGGCAGAGCCCTTGGTCATGTCTTTCATAGGTCACTTCCTTTTAGTTACAGGTATAATAAATGGGTGCGTAGGATTACTTAATATAGTAAAGTACTCCGCTGGAAATCACTACGGTCAGCAGCAGAATACCGGCAAACTGCAGCTTTGTTTTGAGCGTTTCTTTCTTTAAGTCCTTCAGTACAAGCTTTATTCCGTCTGCGTTTGCAAAAATAATTAAAAAATAGCCGAGCAGTATGTACCAGCTGCCCATATTCATAATCAGCATTTCTGTCACAAAAATAAAAAGAAAGATGGAGCATATTCCTCCAATGTAGCCATGGGATTCCCCGTATTTCATATTGTTATTCATTTTTTCTGTCATTTCTGGATTCTCCTTTAACATGGTGTCGAGAGAACAATTGAATTCATCACTGATTTTTACCAGGGTCAATAAATCAGGATAACTCTTTTCATTCTCCCAGTTAGAAACTGTTTGTCGGGTTACATTAAATTTTGCAGCAAACTGTTCCTGGGTCATCTGGTGCTCTTTTCTTATGTTTACGATGGTCTGACCTAACTGCATGACTGTTTCCTCCTTACGGTTTTATTTTAGACGGGAATCCATATTTGACAAGCAATCCGTGTTTTACATGGGGTAAAATGGGGCGCAAAGATTCTTTGCAATGCTTTATTTATGCGTGTTTCTTTATAAATGCTATGGTTTCTTTTAAAATCTGCTCTGTTTCGGGTGTTCCGGTTCCAATCGTGGCAAATGCATGGAATGTTCCTTTTACTTCTATTAATTCAGCTTCTACATTCGCCTGTTCACATTTTTTGTACAATGCTTTTGCATCGGCATAAAGTGTTTCATTGTGGTCGCAAGTAATAAACGTTGGTGGAAAGTCATTGTAATCACCAAACAATGGAGAAATGTAAGGGTGACCTGCCTTGTGATTTTTCACATAAATGTCATTCAGTGGTTTCAGACACCCTTCTTTTACGGTAAAATCATCTATTTCGTGTTCGCTTCTGTCCAGACTGCCGGTAAAATCAATAATGGGACTATGGACCAAAATACAGGAAATTTTCTTTGTGCTCTTTGCTTTTAATGCAAGGGCAAGACACAAATTGGCACCTGCACTCTCTCCGGCCAAAGTGATTTTAGCCTTTGGGTATTGGCGTATAATTTTACAAAAGGCATGATAACAGTCCTCAAATCCTTTCGGAAAAGCATGTTCCGGTGCCAGGGCATAATCAACGGCAATTACTTTATAGCCGGAATATTTTGCCAGCATGGAGCTGTAACCCTTTGAGGAGGCGGCGCTTCCAGAAACAAAGCCTCCGCCATGAATGTACAGAATAAGATTCGTATCGTCTGCCTGTCCGTATTCGGAAACCAGTGCTTTTGTTTTTCCCAGCTTTACTTTGGTATACGTTACACCCTTTTCTTTGGGCATAAATTGATAACCAAAATTAGAAATCAACCGTACAAAGGACCAGTTGACTTTATCCATATTCTCATCAAAGCCCATTCTCTTTGTCATCTGTTGGACGATGCGGATGTTCTTTTTCATTTCTTCACTTTTTGCTTCTCTGATTTGTATTCCCATGGTGCACCTGTAGTTGTAAATATTTGATATTGTTGTTTTGTTTCCAGTATGTGATTATACCTCTATTATTTTCAAAAGTCTACTGCTTCAAATAAACAGTAACTTTTTTCGTCAGCTTGTGTTACTGTTCATTCGTACCTCATAAACAGTAACGATTCGCAGGCTCATTTAAAGTTTTGCTTCGCAAAAGGAGCCTGCTCACACCTGAATCATATTCTTTCGCACTCCGACAGCAAGTGTCTGAGTGCTCTGTGAACAGTAACCAGCTTGTCACAACATAACTCGCAGGTTCTCCCTGTACCATATCCAAGTGTCCGACATCTCTGACGCACCTGTCCGCCCTTGGCGAACACAGCCATTGAAAGTCTATCGTATAAAGGTAGTTCTCTATGGCTGCGTCCGACAGGGGCGGACAGGTGTAGGAAGAGTTAGGCGGACACGGATATGGTACAGGGAGAACCTGCCATAAGATAAAATATAGCTGAAAATATTTTTTCTGGACAAGAACTATGAAAGCGTTTACAATAAAAGAAAACCCTAAAGGAGGCTCCCTATGAACCGTACCATTAAAATCTGTTACATCGGCGGCGGCTCCAAGCTCTGGGCCCGCATCTTCATGGCAGACCTTGCCGTGGCGGAAGGCATGTCCGGTGAAATTGCCCTGTATGACATTGACCGGGAGGCGGCAGAGCGCAACGCGAAAATCGGTGCCCGCATTAACGAAAATCCAAAAACAAATTCGGTATTTGAATATAAGGTGTATGACCGGCTGGAGGAAGCACTGTCCGGTGCCACGTTTGTACTTTTGTCCATCCTTCCGGGCACGTTTAAAGAAATGCGCAGTGATGTCCATACACCGGAAAAATACGGCATTTACCAGTCGGTAGGGGACACGGCGGGTCCGGGTGGAATTTTACGTGCCATGCGTACGGTGCCATTGTATGAAGAATTTGCAGAAAAGATAAAGAAAATCTGCCCAAAGGCCTGGGTGGTGAATTTTACAAATCCGATGAGCATCTGCGTGAAAACCCTGTATGATGTATTTCCGGAGATCAAAGCATTTGGCTGCTGTCATGAGGTGTTCCATGCCCAGGAACTGCTGACGGTGATGTTAAAGGAGCTGCGGGGGATTTCTGTGGACCGCAGTCAGATTTATACCGATGCCAGCGGTGTCAATCATTTTACATGGATTACGGAGGCAAAATACCAGGATATGGACCTGCTGGCGCTGGTACCTGAATTTGCTGCAAAATTTGGGGAAGAAGGATATTTTGAGAGGGCTGGAGAAGACCGCTTCGCTTTTAAAACAGATCCGTTTGCCTATGGAAATAAAATGAAGTTTGATTTATTTGAACGGTATGGTGCGCTGGCGGCGGCAGGAGACCGGCATATTGCGGAATTTCTGCCAAACAACTGGTATTTAAAGGACCCGGAAACGGTGAAGGAGTGGCAGTTTGGTCTGACCAGCGTGGACTGGCGGGAGCAGGACCAGGAAAAAAAGATTGCGGATACCATAGAAATGGCAGAGGGAAGAAAGGAATTTCCGGTGGAAAAATCGGAAGAAGAGGCAGTGGATATGTTAAAGGCATTGTTGGGCTTTGGTACGGTGGTAACGAATGTCAATATGCCGAATCAGGGACAGATGCCGCAAATGCCGGCGGGCTCCATTGTGGAGACAAATTGTGTATTTTCCAATGACTGTGTCCGTCCGGTGGTGTCAAAACCGCTGCCGGCAGGAGTCAGCAATCTGGTACACCGGTGCTGTGTCAATATTGATAATGCTTATGAGGGAATCCGGGAAAGAAATCTGGACAAGGTGTACCAGGCGTTTGTCAATCAGCCATTGTGTAACTGCTTAACCATAAAAGAGTCGAAAGAACTGTTCCGGGAAATGTGTCTGAATACAAGGAAATATTTAGAGCCGTATTTTGACCTGGATGCATATTTCGTATAGGCTCAAGTGTAAACGCTTACAAAAATATTGTGCAAAATCTACAAAAAAACCGTGGAAAAATTTGCATTCAAATGCAAAAATGTTTAATCACATCAAAAAAACAAAGATATTTTCAAAGTTGAATCAAAAAAATCAAGGAAAAAATATAGTGCATGTTGTACAATATGACTATATCCAGATGATTGAGGTAGAGAAGCAGAATTACATATATGAATCAGATTACATTTAAACAATACCGCACCATGGATGTTATTATTCTGGTAGCGCTTACAATTATTTTTGAAGGAATTACGACAGCGGCTACGAACAAGTGGTTTGTTCTTCAGCCGATTGCCATGTCCATCGGGCTTGCCATGGTCTGTGTGACCATGATGCGGTGGGGCTGGCAGGCAGTCTTTACGGCATTTGCCAGTGGCTTTGCGTTTTGTGCCATATCCGGAGCCACTAAAGAACAGTACCTGATTTACTGCATTGGAAATTTAGGTGCACTGGGTTCCCTGTTCTGGGTGAAGCGTTTTGGCAAAGATGGTATCCGGGGCAGTGTTCCAAAGCTTCTGGTGTTCGGGACAACGGCATACCTTGGCATGGCACTGGGACGGTGGCTGGTTTCCCTTGTTTTTGGCGGTGATATCATGGCACTGCTGGTATACGCCACCACGGACATTATGACACTGGTGTTTACCATTCTCGTCCTGCTCCTGTTCCGGAAGACGGACGGCATGCTGGAGGACCAGAAGGCATATCTGTTCCGGCTGGAAAGGGAACGGAAGGCAGCGGAAGAGGAACCGGTGCCGGAAGAGGAAGAATATTAGTAAAAATTATTTTTTACCTATATTAGCATACGTTTAAAACTACGTGAGGAAAATGCCGGGGTTGCAATGCAAACCCTGTGCTCTGCATGAGCAGGCTCGCATTTTGCTTTGCAAAACTTAAGGAGGCATATTATGAAAATGAAAGCCGATGACTACCTCGTTTATGACGCAGGTACGGGAACCTACAAGGAGGACGCGGAGCAGTTGGTCCGGGATGATGTAGAAAAACATTACTGGCTCAACGTGGCAAGAACCATCGCAAAAGACTGGCGTTTGTACCTTATGCTTCTGCCGATGATTCTGGTATTCCTGTTCTGGCGCTACTTCCCAATGTATGAGCTGCTGGGATGTTTCAAAGTGGATGATTCTACTTTGGATGTGGCGGATCAGCTGTATGCAGGTTTTACTTATTTTAAACAGTTGTTTTCAGGCGGAACTTCCCTGTCCACAACATTCTGGGCTGCCTTCCGTAATACATTCCTTTTAAGCTTTTACGGATTGTGTTTTGGCTTCCCAATGCCGATTATTGTTGCGTTGTTCTTCAATGAAATCCGCTCCAATATTATGCGAAGCTTTTTACAGGTTGCTACCTATCTGCCAAAGTTCATGTCTACCGTAGTTATGACCTCTCTGGTTACCATGCTGGTACGTCAGGCATCTCCACTGGCAGGAATGGAAATGGGTGTTATTTCAAGATTTCTTGTACAGCTTGGAATTATCAGTCAGGAAACCGGTGCAGCAGGTCTGCTGAACAATCCTGGTTTCTTCCGGGCAATTTACCAGATCAGTGGTATCTGGGAGGGTGCAGGTTACGACAGTATCGTATTCTTCGCAGCGATTATTGCAATTTCGCCTACCAGCTATGAAGCAGCGCAGATTGATGGTGCCGGCAAGATGGCACAGATGAAGTACGTAGTGCTTCCATCCATCCTTTCCACCATCGTTATTATGTTAATCAACCGTATCGGTTCCCTGCTGAATGTCGGATACGAAAAGGTTCTGTTACTTTACAATACAAACACGTATGTAACTGCTGATGTAGTTTCCACTTTTGCTCAGCGTTATGGTATCACAGATGGCCTGGTTGGTATTGCGTCGGCGGCGGAAATGTTAAATAACGTGGTGGGGATGCTCCTCGTTATTGCAGCCAACACAATTGCACGTAAAGCATCTGATGTTTCATTATACTAAGGAGGCACATCTGTTATGAAAAGAAAGCTTGAAATATCCGAGCTGATATTTAAAATATTAAGCCATGTATTTTTAATTGTATTTGCTATCTGTTGTCTGTATCCGTTCCTGTATGCGATTTCTGCTGCTATCAGCGGACGTGAAGCAGTAGAGTACGGCCAGCTGGTGTTATTCCCGAAGGATCTCCAGTTTGAAGCCTTTGGCAACATGTTCAACAACAACATGTTCTGGAACTCTTATACCAATACATTGTTTATTACTTTCTACGGTACGCTCTGGTCCATGGGTACTTCCATCCTTGGTGCCTACGCTCTTTCCAAAAAGAGACTGCTGTTCCGTAAGACATTTAATTTCTTCCTCGTATTTACCATGTGGTTCTCCGCAGGTCTGGTACCTCAGTATCTGAACTACTTAAATACAAAGGAAGTATTTAATGCCGTAGGTATTACCGATGACAAATGGCTGGTAGTTATTGCCATGGGTATGGCTGCCATGAATATTATCTTACTCCGTAACGCATTTGAAGGCGTTCCTGGTGAAATCGAAGAAGCTGCCATCGTGGATGGTGCTACAGAATTCCAGGTTCTGACCCGCGTTTACATTCCAATGAGTAAGTCCACGATTGCAACAGTAGCACTGTTCTTTGCAATTTCCAGATGGAACGGTTACTTCTGGGCAAGACAGATGATCAGCAACTTAAATGAGCATCCATTACAGGTATTCATCCGTCTGAAACTGGAAGAATTCCAGGATCCGGATATCATGAGTGCATGGAATGAAGCGTATGCGGCAGATTCCGTTATTTATGCACTGATTGTATGTTCCATTATTCCGGTACTGATTATTTATCCATTCATCCAGAAATATTTCGCCAAGGGCGTAAATATGGGTGGTGTGAAAGAGTAAGGTTATTATTGCGATAAGCATTAATGATAAAGAAAAGAATTATAAATGGAGGGTAAAAAAACATGAAAAAGAAAATTCTTTCTTTAGTTCTTGTACTGGCAATGTCTGTTGGTATGATTGCATGTGGTCCTAAGGTAGAAGACCTTGAACCGACAACAGCACCAAGTACAGAAAACAACGCTGGCTCAACAGATAATAATGCCGGTGCAAACAATGATAAGCAGCAGGCAGAAGCTACAGCAACTCCTGCACCAGCAAAGGAGCTCGAGTATGCAGAGGGTACCGTGCTTCGTATGGCTACCGGTTATAACAACGCCAAGACAGGTTTATTCTTTGACGCAGAAGTTGCAGGTGAAGGTGTTACACTTGCAGATGGTAATACATACCATGCCGGCGATTTAAAGCCTACCTGGGTGGAAGTACAGAACGTACTTAAGGTAACTTTCGAAAATAAGTACCAGGGTAATAGTGCAACAAACGAATTCAAGTACTGGCAGGAACAGCTTGACCAGGTTGATTTAGTGAGTGGTTCCGCTACCCAGCTTTCCGAAGCAGGTGTAGCAGGTAAGCTGGTAAATATTGCGGATTACCTTGATTATATGCCAAACTTCAAGGCATATCTGGATGCGAACCCAATCGTTCGTCTGTCCATTACCGGTGATACAAACACAGGTGCTATCTACTTCTCCCCATACTTTGATGGTGTAAACGATATCGAGCGTATGCCTCTTATGAGAACTGACTGGGTAGAGAAGCTGTTAAATGGCGCAGGTGCTTTCACAGCAGATGCTTCCAAGAATGTAAACGCAGCAGTTTACACACCATACATGCCAACCAGCGGCAAGGTTTCCGTAGACGTTGTTAAGGCAGATGGTTCCGCAGTAGAAACAATCGAAAAGAATTATGATGCAGCAGGCAATATCGTTCAGAAGATGAATGACGCTCTTGCAGCAGGTACTGTAACAGGTGTTGACGCTGTCAACATGCTTCGTGATTACATTGACGCAGCTTACAATGGTTACTATGGCGAAAACAGAGCTGACCTCTTCATTGGTCAGAATGCAGCATGGGATGCAGATGAATTAGTAGCACTCCTTCGTTGTGTAGTTGCTAATCCACAGACTCTTAATGGTACTGACACAGTTCAGGGTCTCTTCTCCAGAGAAGATGACAACAACCAGAGAAGAGTAGATATGTTCCGTTTTGTTGGAACACTCTTTGGTGTACGTGGTCTGGAATCCAGACAGGATTACCTGTACTTAGGTGCTGACGGCAAGCTTCACGATGCACGTCAGGAAGCTGATACTTATGCAGCTCTGGAAAGAATGAATGCAATTGCAAAAGAAGGTCTTATTTCTACTTCTTTCATGAACATGGAAGACACAGATACAAAGACAATGCTTGCTAACGATGCTGGTTTTATGCACTATGACTACAACCAGACACAGACTGTTTACAATGAGACACAGTTACAGGATGGCGAAAAGTACATGGCAGTTATGGTTCCTGTAGCTAAGTGGTTCGATGGTACAGACGCTAACGGCGTTTTCATGAGATTTACAGAGTCCTGGAGATCTGTTAAGACAGATGGATGGGGAATTTCCAAGGATGGTATCGGCAGTGATACAAACAAGCTGAATGCAGCACTTAAGCTGATTGACTACGCTTACAGCGATAAGGGTATGATCCTCATGTCCTATGGTCCTGACGCATTCATTAAGACAAATGCTGACGGTTCTTATGTAACATTCAACTTCAACGGTACAGAAATGCCTGTTATCGCTGACGCAACTTTCGCTGAACTTTGGGAAAAGGCTTCCGGTAACTACACAAACTACGCTCGTCAGTACCTTGGTTCTACTTTATCTTTCGCAAAGAGCCAGGCATTCGAGTATCAGTGTACACATGCTGTAGGTAAGGAAGGTGCAGGTTACATCTCCACAGCAATCGGTCTTGGTACTATCAAGCATCCGGAATTAGCTGTTACAGACAATGCATGGTATACATCCATCCCTACCGTTCTTCCTACAACAAACCAGGAAAACGAAATTATCAAGGGTTATACAGAACTTTCCTCCAGTGGTAAGTTCTCCTCCTCCAAGGGTGGCGAAAACCTGTTCTGTGATATCATCGTTAAGGGATACACAGGTGAAGGTACATCCAGCAGAGATGAAATCGTAAACACAATCACCAATACATGGAATGGCAGCGCTTACCTTGCTATGAAGCAGAAGGCATGGGATAAGTTAGTTGCTTACTATGCAACAATTACAAAGTAATATCGTCAATTAAGTTGGCAGACAAGTAAGAAAAGTCCAGGTGGAGGAGTTTCAGCTCCTCCACCCGGAAATACAAGAAAACTTCTAGTTATGCAGAAGCTTCCTGTTGTAAAAAAATTATGCCTTGTTGCCGAGCGAATGGCAACGTGAATTAACTTTGCCGGCTCCTGGCGAAGAATGGAGACAGATATGTACAAAAAACAAATGATTCTCCAGCGTATTTTGTGCTATGCATTTATTTTAGCCGCTACGCTTGTATTTGTATATTCTTTAGGTCTTATGACAGACCTGTATGAGAACAGATTAGGCTATTATGCCGAAGATTATTACCGGTATCAGGCGGACCCGTCCACTCTGATGGTGCCGGGTGCTGAGATTTATTATGATATGCAGGAGTTTAACCGGGATTTTACAATGGCTGGTCTTATTTTAATTCTCCTGGGTGCTGCGCAGTTTGTGTTCCAGAACCATAACCGCAGAAAATATTACATCGCAAATTACATCACTGTTGGTGTCAGTACCGTGGCGGCTGTGGCTGTATCGGGCTGGGCACTCAGCAATATATTTACATATAAGGAACGGTATGTGACCGGGGTGGATTTTGAATCCATGAAAATGTGGTCGGAGATGCTGAAATTCTCCTATACCGAATCTACATTTTGGTTTGATGCCAGCACGGTTGTATTCGGCATTCTGTTAGTGGTTACCGCACTGAACGTAGTGAATCTGGTGTGGAAGGTGCTGTTAATGAATGCAGAAAAGAAACTGGTAAAAGCCGGTAAGGAGGGAAAAACGGCATGACACGGGATGTAAAAACAATTAAAAAGGACCGCCTGCGTTATACGAAAAACAAACTCTCCGCCAATCTGGCGTATGTAGGAATTTTATTTGATGTTTTATATTTTGTAAGCATCTACAGTTCGGATGTCAATAACTACTACTACACGATTACGATTGGTTTATCCGTACTGTATAACCTTGTATTCCTCTTATCCGCATTCCTTTCCTCGGAAGGTGTGAAGAATTATAAGCTGGGTTATTCCTATTTCATTATGGGAGTAGGTGTAATGCAGTTTGTGAGAATCCTTGGTATTCCACGTATGGCGCACAGTGCTCTTACCATATTGAATGGTGTAGAAACTACTGTTATGGATGATAAGCAGTTTGCTTATGTTGTGTTCTGCTTGGCTGCTTCCGGTGTGGCATGTATTATTTCCGGAATCATCAGCGCATACAAGACAAATATGCTGACAAGCTACATGAAAGAAAACGGACTCGCATAGACGAAACCAAAAGTCCCTAAAGAAAGGCGTAAACTATGGCTTCCTTAAGTTTAAAAAATGTAAATAAAATTTATGACAACAATGTGCAGGCCGTTTTTGATTTCAACATTGATATTAAAGATGGCGAGTTCATTGTACTGGTTGGTCCTTCCGGCTGTGGTAAGTCTACAACACTCCGTATGATTGCCGGTCTTGAGGATATTTCCTCTGGTCAGCTGATTATTGATGGTGAAGATGTTACCCAGAAGCCGCCAAAGGACAGAGATATCGCAATGGTGTTCCAGAACTATGCGTTATATGCTCATATGACAATTTATGAAAACATGGCATTTTCCCTGACATTACGTCACGAAGATCCAAATGTCATTCATGAAAAGGTACTTGCTGCGGCAGAGATTCTTGGTCTTACTGACCAGCTGAACAAAAAGCCAAAGCAGCTGTCCGGTGGTCAGAGACAGCGAGTTGCCATGGGTCGTGCGATTGTTCGTACCCCAAAGGTATTCCTCTTTGACGAACCATTATCCAATCTGGATGCAAAGCTCCGTGGTGCGACCAGAAGAGAAATTCTTCTTCTTCATAAGCGTCTCGGTGCTACCATGTTATATGTAACCCATGACCAGACAGAAGCCCTGACGCTGGCAGACAGAATTGTCTGCATGTCCATGGGTTATGTGCAGCAGATTGGAAGCCCGTTGGAACTTTATGATACTCCTGCCAATCTGTTTGTTGCTTCCTTTATCGGACTTCCGCCAATGAATTTCTTCGAGTGTAAAGTAGAAGAAGGCAGACTGGTGGGAAGTGGATTTACTGTAACCTTAAAGGACAGCGATAAAGCTACCCTGAAGAATTATGTCGGAAAGACGATTACCCTTGGTGTTCGTCCGGAAAACATTGTGAAGGGAAGCGATATGACACTTACGGTTACTATCAACGAAAATCTTGGTCAGACAACGCTGGTTCATGGTTCCATCGGCGGACACAAGGCAACAGCCAAATTCCGTGAATGGTCGAACTATAAGCCGGGAGATGAGGTAAGTGTATCCTTTGATCGTATGCACTTCTTCGATAAGGAAACTACCAACGCAATAAGATAAAGGATTGGGTATTATTATGAAAGAAATAATTAGAAAATTTCTGGTTGCCTTAAAGAAGAATCCACAGGTGATTCCGCTTCTGGCACATACGGTTGCATTTTGTATTTTTTCACTTAACCTGACCGCAATTTCCAATACGACAGCAAAGGTGTATGGTCCTAATATGGGTCTTTGTGCATTTGCTTCCATGCTGCTTTCCATGCTGGTATATGTCTGTCTGTTCAGTGCATATCCAAAGCGTAAAAAGCCGAACTGGTTAATGATTGCCCTGATTCTTGTGATGTATGCCATTATGATTTTTGCAGATTACGTATATTATGGACGTATTATTGCGGCAACAACCAGACAGGAAAGTCCGATTCAGGTTACGGTGGCAACCTTCTATATTCTGGAAGCACAGTACGTTATGATCCAGCACATTATTGCAACCGTTGTCAGTGCAGTGCTTATCGTACTGGAGCCGGTGTATGCGAAGCTGTTAAAGAAGATTAATACTTCGATTGAAGTAGAAGATAATGGCAACCTTGGTGCTATTGAATTAAGTGACGAGGAATAAGTTATAAATGGCAAAAAAGAAAGACACAAAAAACCATACTCCTAAGAAACAATCGTCGGAGGATTATTACAAGCTGAAGACGGATGCGGTGGACCGTCTGGTCAACGCAGATAAAAAGTCGTATCCGAAAACGAAGGAAGATCCCGGCAGGAAGTACAGGAGCAAAGGCTTCCTGGATAAAATTCCATCCTGGGTAAAGTCCCTGTTTATCAAGTTCTGGTTTAACGGAGCAGTATGTTTCTTCATATTCTGGGGACTTGGTCTTTATGTGACAAATATGCTGGATATGATAGTGGTTCTGGCAATTGTCATGGGTATGGTAACAGATATTTTTGTAAATAATGCCTTTCGCTTTCTGGCAACATACGAAGGGCAGAACGACAAATGGATGATGTTCCCAAAGAAGAAATACTGGACATTCTTTGCCAACATTTTCTATGCGTTGATTATATTGATTGGTGTAATCTGGTTTTATAATATTCTGAACGTTGTGCTGAACAACATAAAGGGTACGGAGGCAGAGTTGTATATAGCAGTAGAACCGCTGCTGTTCGGATTATCCTATATGGCAATTGATATGATTTTCATCACGATGAAGAATACGATGATTAAAATTGTATCCGACGCGAAAGAAAAGAGTAAATAGCTTCAAAAATTTACAGGTAAGGAGTTTATTATGGCATACCTCAGTTTAAAAGGAATAAACAAAATCTATCCGAATGGGTTTCACGCTGTTCATGACTTTAATTTAGAGATTGAACGGGGCGAGTTCATTGTATTTGTCGGTCCTTCGGGATGTGGTAAGTCTACTACGCTTCGTATGATAGCAGGTCTGGAAAACATCAGTAACGGTGAATTCTGTATTGATGGCAAGCGTGCCAACGAGATGGGTCCCCGGGAACGTGAAATTGCCATGGTATTCCAGAGTTATGCGCTTTATCCGCATATGTCCGTATATGACAACATGGCATTCGGACTTTCCCTGCAGGGCGTAGATGATGATATTATTGAACGTAAGGTACAGGAAACTGCAAAAATTCTTGGTCTTACTGATTACCTTGACAGAAAGCCGAGAGCCCTGTCCGGTGGTCAGAGACAGAGAGTTGCCGTTGGTCGTGCCATCATCCGTAAAGTTGGTATTTTCTTAATGGATGAACCGCTGTCCAATCTTGATGCCAAGCAGCGAGTAACCATGAGATCTGAAATTACAGATATTCATAGAAAGGTTGGAGCAACCACTATTTATGTAACCCATGACCAGACCGAAGCCATGACCATGGCAGACCGTATTGTCTGCATGAAAGATGGTTATATCCAGCAGGTTGGTTCTCCGTATGATTTATATTTCAAGCCGGTTAATATGTTCGTAGCGGGCTTCATCGGTGAGCCGCCAATGAACTTTGTATCTTCCAACGTAAAGAATGGAAAGATTAAAGTTGGTAAGAATGAACTTGACCTGAATGCGGTATTAAAGTCTGATAAACTGGCTTCTTATGAAGGGAAAAAGTTGGTACTTGGTTTCCGTCCGGAAGGTACAGAGCTTGGAGCACAGGCAGACAGCTATGTGCTGGAGGCGGATGTGGAACTGACCGAATTATTAGGTGATAACACAAACGTATACGTGGACATTGATGATGTAAAGTCTATCTTAAAGGTAGATCCGCATGATACACCGAAAATGGATACACGGATTAAGTTTTCCATTCCTTATAAAAATGTTTACCTGTTTGATGGGGAAACAGAATTTGTTATTGAGGATGGAAGAAAGTAAGCAATAGGTAATTAAAACGAAAAAATGGGGTTGTCGCATGGAAATTTTATTTCCTGCGGCAGCCCCATTTGGTAAGTGACAGTGTGCGGCATGGAAGTTTCACTGAAAAACTGTTCTTATATCAAAATAATTCACTCCATCATAATTTCTTTTACGGTGAATCGTTCCATCTGTTTTGTATACAACTTCATAATTCCTTCATACAGAACTACAAATGCTGCCAGTGTCAGGAGCAGGACCGGTACATCAAAGTGGTATTCCGGCACGCCTGGGACATCATGGAAGACGAACAGCAGTACCAGTTTCAAAAGCACATACTGGTAGACAGAACCTAATGCAAATCCCAAATACGCCCACGGACGGTATCCACCCAGTACAGCCTGGGAACATTCCTTTGTGCTGTAGCCAAAGACTTTCATCATGGTAATCGTCTTTTGATTTGCTTTGATAACGGAAGTGGTGGCAATAAACAGAGTTACCACCGCCAGAACCAGACCAATGCCAAGTACCATAAGTTCCATCATTTTACTGGACAGTGCTTCCATCTGGCTGGACATCTGTGTCATTGCGGCAAAACAGAATACAGAGAAGGTAATAAAAAAGACCAGGGACTTTTTCTGACGGACATTACTTTTTTCCAGCTCCTGCAAAAAGGACAGACGATTTTCTTTTTTGCAGGGAACAGAAGGATTCTTCTGTAACTTTGTCCGGCGTGAGCGTCCAGTATGAGGAACATACGGTTTTGCCGGCTGCTCTCTTATCAGCCACAGGGCAGGTATTTTCAGCCGCAGGGAACTGTAACCGATGGCCAGCAGGGAAAAGAAAAGAGCAGGAACCAGGGTCAGAAGAAAGCACAGACCAGGATGAAAGGAAACCGGGACATCTGGCAGCCATCCGTCTTTATTCTGTATTTCGTACAAGGTGGGCATAAGTGCGTGTGCCCCGGCATAACCAAGAGAGGTTCCAGTCAGTATTGGCAGACCGAAAATTCCGAAGTGTTTTGCAATGGCACCTCTGGAATATCCCAGGGCTTTCAGAATCCCCAGCTGTTTTTGGTGGGTATCAATATAGTGTCCAATATAAAAGCAGAGCAGAACCACGGTTGTCAGAAGCAGGCAGCCCGCCGGACACAATACTGACGACTTTGGAGGTACTGCACAAAGCGTTAAAAAAGGTTCTCGCCATTTCTGTAATGAGCTGCTCCTCCACCTGGATTAAATCCAGATAATAATTCAGAAACATGGCACACACCAGGACAGCGCAGAAGCTGACAATCAGCATACCGGTCATTTTGTAAATATCTTTCAGACTAATTATCATACGTTCTCCTTACCATGCTATTTCATGTGCTGATTTTGGGGTTTCATTACGATATTGGGTTACAATTTTTCCGCTGTTCATGGAAATTACCATATCTGCCAGTTCTGCAATATTCTGATTATGGGTAACCATTACCATAGTAAACTTTAATTCTTTTTGCAGCTTACAGAGGTAATCCAGTACCATGCGTCCGGTTGCTTCGTCCAATGCTCCGGTAGGCTCATCCAGAAACAATACCTTCGGTGATTTTGCCAGTGCCCTTGCAATGGATACCCGTTGCTGTTCCCCGCCGCTGAGTTCATGGGGATATTTTTTGCCTTTGTCCGCAAGCCCAACCGCTTCCAGCAGTTTGAAGTATTCTTTGTTATTTGCAAGGTCTGCTCCCATTTTGATATTCTGCGTTACATTCAGGTTTGGGAGAAGAAAATACTGCTGAAACACGTATCCAATTGTTTCCCTGCGGAAATTGGTGAGTTCTTTATCCGTCATGTTGTGGATTGTCTTGTCATCATAAGAAATCGTCCCCTCATCCGCAGGCTCCAGACCGGAAATAACGTTTAAAAGTGTGGATTTACCAGAACCGGAAGTGCCAAGAAGTACTATAAAATCACCATCTGAAATATCCAGGGAAACCCCTTTTAATATCTCCGTCCGGCTTTCTCCCGTACCATAAAACTTATGCAGGTTTTTAATCTGAATCATTGTTTTTTCAGCCTCCCTTTCTCCAGAAGCAGAAGTCCCCGGAATACTTCTGTTAAACGTTCTACAAGCTGTTCCATGGTGTAGCTGCAGAGGCCGGTGGCAAACATGGTGGCAATACCGTGGGTATAGGTCCATAAATGCTGGTAAATCCGCTCCGCTGCCTCCGGTTCCAGACCATACGGTTCCTGTACGGAGTTTAAAATCTTTCCATAATTTTCATCAATCACCGGAAGAATACTTAAGATATCATTACCTTCCGGAACCGGACTCATAAAAAGCAGCTGGAACAGTTTTGGCTGTTCCATGGCAAACCGGATGTAGGCAATTCCAACCCCCTGGAATGCCTTCTCACTCTGCAGTCCTTCCTCGACATAAGTGTCATAAAGTGCTCTGGCGCGGGCAATCACCAGTTCTTTTACTTCTTCCATATTTTCAAATACGGTGAAAATGGGCCGTGCAGAGCTTCCCAGACGGTTACCCAGTTCTCTGGCGGTAACAGCCTCGATACCCAGTTCTTTTGTAATACATAGAGCCATTTCCAGAATCTCTTCTCTTGTAAATTTTGCTTTTGGCGGCATAATACGATCCTCCTTTATAAAATGCAACAGATGTTTTAAAACGATAATTTTAATATAGTGGATAAAAAAAGATTTGTCAAGAGGGGTTAAAAATTTTCCTTTCCTTGCGTTTTTTCCTCTCAAGTGGTACGATAAATAAAAAAACGGAGGTTCCAGGCGGATGAAAGAACCCGTTACCCAATATATTCAGGATTATTATTACAGCAAGGTTGTTGACATCGTAGACCATGAATCTACCCGTCATGACCATGAGGAGTTTGAAATTTATTACATGAAGGAAGGCTCCTGCAACTATATGATTGATGACCATACATGCCGTGTTGTTACCGGAGATGTTATTCTGATTCCCGGTAACACCAGCCACCGTACCAATTATGGAGGGGTTCCCCACACCCGTCTGCTGGTAAACTGTTCGTATGAGTACATTCCGGCTTCTGTCGCAGACCGGATTCCAACCGTAGGATACCATTACCGCAATCATAAGGTGATCAGTCGGATAGAGGAACTGTTTGCAAAAATCGAATACGAATACAGCCACCCGGATGCTTTTTCTGCAGATGCCTTGAAATGTTATACTGCGGAGCTGTTTCTTGTGATTCTTCGTCATAAAAATGAGCATGAAACCCAGCCGGAGGGCAGTAATATTATCCGGACCGCTATGGAATATATTCAGAATAATTACATGAATGATGTAAAACTTTCTACTATTGCAGAACTCCTTTCCATCAGCCCGGAACATTTGTCCAGAGTGTTTAAGCAGGAGGCAGGAATTGGTTTTAAGGAATATCTGACAGGGTTCCGGCTGCAGAAAGCAGAAGATATGCTGAAGCATGAAACAGGACGGGCAGTGAGCGAAGTTGCCTACGCCTGTGGCTTTAACGATGGAAATTATTTTTCGTATACATTTAAAAAAGCATACGGGGTTTCACCAAGCCAGGTGCGGAGAAAAAAAGAAGAATAGTAAGAAACCAGCAATACAAAAAACGAGAAGAGAAGCCCGGATGGTTCTGAAAATCCCGGGCTTCTCTTTTTGTACAATAATTAGTGCTGCTTTCGTTTGGAAAGTACCAGCAAAACGAAAAGAACGATAGCCGCCACCAGACAGATTCCCGCACAGACAGCGAAAACAGTAGTCCGGGTATTTGCCTGTTCCAGTTCTTTTGTAAGCTCCTGGCTGGCAGCAAAAACAGCAGCATGGTCTTCTTTGAGCTGTGCGGCTTCAACCGTCAGCCGTTCCTTTTCCAGAAGTTCTGCTTCGATGCGAGCTGTTTCTTCCTCAGCGAGCCGCTTTTCTTCCGCTGCCCGTTCCGCTTCGATGCGAGCTGCTTCTTCCTCAGCGAGCCGTTTTTCTTCTGCCAGCCGTTCCGCTTCAATCCGCGCGGCTTCTTCTGCCGCCAGCCGTTCTTCCTCCGCAATCCGCTCCGCTTCCAGTCGTGCGGCTTCCTCTGCTGCCTGCACTTTATAGGTTTTCAGATTGCAGAGCAGGTCATTGGTGGTATCGGGACCAACCAGCGTGCGGTACAGACCAAATTCGGCACAGCTGTACTCATACTCATCCGAAACATAAAACCAGCAGTACTGCTGGGAAACATGCTTTTTGTAAGCCGCCTTTAAAATATCAAGAGCAGTTCTGCCCGCATAATCCTCTTCAATAGGAACCCGCAAATCCAGTGTGACAGGATTCACATCCAGAATGTGCAGGTAAGTTTTTGGCGTATCCCACACACCATACAGTGCGGCAGAATCCGGATAACTGGCTTCCTCTGCCGCCAGACTCACCGCAGACATCAGCGCCTGGCAGGTCAGCATGTGGAATCCGTGTCCATATTCCCCGAATATATCGTGGGTAACAATCACCTGTGGCTGGGATTCCCGGATCTGTTTTACGAGATATTCCGTCAGTTTATCATAACTGTACTGCTGCTTTGCCTGTTTCAGCGTTTCCGAATAGACATCATAAAAATTTCCGCACACCGGATAAAACCGGATACCCGCTTCCCAGAGACCATCCAGTTTCTCATGCTCCCGGACTCTGGTGCTGGTCCAGAATTCGCACATATAAACGACCTGGATGTCCGCATCATGCAGATAAGAATAGGTTGGCAGGACACCGCCGAAAAACAGGATTTCATCATCAGAGTGGGAAGACACGACCATGATGTCTGCCCGCTCACAAGGAGGATTCCAGACCTGTACATCGTGTGGCAGTTCCCCTTCGCCAAAGATCCGGATGCCATCCACCCGCATGGAATTCTGTGGAATGTGGATGGTGAGGCTCGCCGTTGGCTGTTCCAGTGCCACATATTCATGCAGAAAACCATCCGCACCACAGGCAAGGTCACCGCTGTCCGTGGTCAGCGTCCAGGAAACCGCAGGGGAGTCCCAGCTGATGTAAATGCCATGAATGGCAGAGCCATCGGAAGAAGTTACGGTAATGGTGTCACCACTCTGAAAGGTGACAGAGGTGTAGTGGGACGTGTCGGTCAGTTTACTGGTGTTTCCGCCGTTGGAAAGCTCCAGATTCGGGGTAAGTTCGTCAGCATACACGCTTTTTGCAGGTCCGGCAAGCAGCAGGGAGCAAAGAAGCGCAGCGAAGGTGAGTAGTTTTTTCATAGTGAATCTCCATGGTTTATAAAATAGTATTTTATGACAACGTAACCATAGTAGCACAGACCAGGTGTTTTTTCAAGAAATCGCTTTTGGAGATATTATTAATAAGAATACAAGCAAATTGCAAATTCACATGGACTATCCGCTACAAATATGCTAAATTCAACAAAAGGAAAAACGAACAGGAAAAAGAATCGTTATGGAGTTATTGAGTAAAAAAGAAGCCAGCAGTTATTTTCTCCGCTGGCTTTGCAAGGCATGGTAATTAAGAAACTATGTGAGCATTAAATCCTTTTTGTGAAGGAGGAAATCGATAATGTTCATATGAACAATACCGTTCTGGCTCATATCTATTTTGTCGAGGGAAAGTACATATTTTGGAGAAGCATCGGTAATCTTATCGTAGGCACCAAACTCTCGCTTGATTGTTTCAGCAGAGGCAAGGAGATAAGAAACCTGAATAAAACATTTTTTACCATCTTTTATTGCAACAAAATCGATTTCACCTTTATAGGTTTTTCCGGTGAACACATTATAGCCACGGGTAAGCAGTTCGTTGTAAATGATGTTTTCCAAGAAAAAAGTGTCCTCGAAATTGATGGTATTTGTATTGATGGTCCGGAATCCCAGATCTACGGCATAGTATTTCTCACGGTTCTTTAATGCAGCTTTGCCGATGATATTATATCGGGGTACGCCGTGAATCAGGTAGGCTTTTTTCATCTTATCCAGATAATTATATATGGTTCTTCGGGCAATCGGTTTATTGTTTTGATGTTCATAATAGGTGCAGATGTTATCGGCTGAAAATTCTTTTCCAGCATTGGCAAGGATGTACAAGGAAATATCCATAAATTGTTTTTTGTCCATGTTGCCGGATTTTTTAATGATATCGCGATTTACAATGCTTTCATACAGATTTCCTAAATATCTGCGAATGGCTGTTTCGTCAGCATAATCAAAACGGAGAGGGAACCCACCCCATTTAAGATAGTCAAAAAATACATCTTCTGAAAATGGTTTGTTGTTGATTTCTAAGTACTCTTTCAGTTCGGAAAAAGAAAACGGAAGAATTTCAAATTCTACGGTTCGTCCGGTAAGCAGGGTTGCCAGTTCGCCGGATAAAAGAGTGGAGTTACTTCCGGTAACGAACAGCGATACATTTAAGGTTGCACGGAAAGAAGCCAGTGCCTTTTCAAAATCGGTAATATGCTGAATTTCATCCAGGAAAATATAGTATTTATCTTCATCCCGGATACGTGCTTTGATTTCTTTGTTCAAGTCGGATGCATTCTGGATGTATTCATAATCCATATCTTCCAGGTTGATATAGATGATATGGGAGTCTTCTATGCCGTTGGCAACTAATTCTTCTGTAATAGTTTTTAGTAAAACTGATTTACCGGCACGTCTAACACCGGTAATTACTTTGATAATATCTGATTCGTAAAATGGTCTGAGTTGTTGTAAATAAAGTTCTCGCTTTAATTTCATTTAAACTTCACCTTCCTTTGAATAGCATTATAATATATGTTGAATATATGTGCAAGATATATTTGCACAAAACTAAACAAAACGAAATATTGTGCAAAGTTTACATGCGCAAACTGATGAAAAATATAAAAATGTGCAAAGTAGAAGAGCGTGAGAGGAAAATTACGAATGATTTTTGGTCAAATTCTAGTGTGCTGACCGTCTGTTAATTATGGTAAAAAGTGCTGAATATTTGGTCACTCTGTAAGGCGGTGGAAGGAGACGTAGCGGTGGCTACGTTGACTGACACCAACGCAGCAGGTGGCTAAATGAAAAGTCTAATCCCCCAGCTATGCTGGGGAGAATAGAGTAAGTGGAAACGATAAGGATATGAAAATAAAGCCTCCTATGATACAATGAGAATGGTGTCGCAAGCCAAACTCAAAGGATAGGAGGCGGTCCCAATGGACAATCAAAGTTTATCACATACTAAATGGAAATGCCAGTACCATATTGTATTTATTCCGAA
>JAGBBW010000050.1 GCA_017938285.1 Lachnospiraceae bacterium | reverse complement strand
TGGGTAATGCCCGAATCCAAATATTCCATTGGCGGGATTAAGAATGGTATATCCATTCTTTTTTTTTACTATGAAAGAGGGTGTTGCAAATGCCAAATACTGAATTACCAATAGATTTGGAAAATCAGGTTGTGCTGATGAAAAAATATGTGAACTTCCGGCAGCGAAAAAAGATGAGAGATTTTCTTGGATATGCTGGCTACTTTAGAGCGAGTCGTTATGGAAAATATCTATTAACACAGGTTAATGCGTTCGGAAGTAAAGCTGATGCAAAGGTGTTCTTTACACTTTATGATTTCGATGTACAGTTGAGATTATTGTTATTCGAATATTGTAAAAAGGCAGAGGTTTATTTTAAGAGTGCTATTGCCAATGCTGTTTCGTTAAAGACGGGTGATGCTGGTTTCTATTTAGACAGGCAATATTATACACCTACCAAGAGTGAGAAAGACAAAAAGACCAGAAATAGGAATGTATCATTCTTTAATACTAAGTTTTTTGTAAGTCTGACAGATGATGAAGAAAAATTGCGACGGGATGTTGTAAAACATCCGGAACTGAAAGAGTATCGCAGGGGCGAACCTGTCAAAATAATGTACTGCCTGTCTGGGCGGCATTTTCTTATTTTGAAATGGGAACCATAGTAATGCTGTATTCATATCTGCGTGGTGATTTGCGAAAAGAAGTTTTAGATTATACATATCCAAGTAAAAATTATAAAAAAGAAGTAACAAAGCAGATGGATACATGGCTGGATGCAGTCAGAAATCTTAGAAATTACTGTGCTCATCATTCGATGTTAGTTGGGATGACTTCCTCTGTTGTAATACCGGATAATAGAGATAGTGCTGATGTTCTTCCGGATAACACTAATCTTTATTCAAGATTGTATGCGTTAAAGAAAATATTGCCACAAAAAGATGCCGATATGTTGGGAAAAGAATTAAATCAGCTCATTTCCAAGACGAAATTGGATATATATAAGATGAACATATTACCAACGAATTGGAAAGATTTATATGATAGAATATTGTCCTTGTAGAGATAAAAAATTAATGTATGCATATAATAGGAATGACCGTAGGAAGGCGTGGGTAATGCCTGAATCCAAATATTCCATTGGCGGGTAGGCAGCTACGAAAAATAGCTGCCTATTTCAATTTTACAGACTTTTATTTTGTGATTTATTTGGTTCGGATTGTGCAGTATCCCGCCCAAGATACTGATGCTGCCTGCCTGTTCAAGTATTCGTCTTGCACCACCGTAGAGGATAATCTGACTTTCATATCTGCAGAAATATGCGTCCGGGTTCTTGGCTTTTTTGCAGCCGATATGATAGGAGCGATTGGCACGATACTGTTCTGCATATTTGATAATTTCTGCAAGGTCTTTGATACGGTGTTCCAATTCCACAACGCTCTGTTTTGCCGATTTTCCGGCTTCGGTTTTTACAGCAATTTCATGTTCCAATTTGGTAAGGGACTCAGCTTCGGCATAGCTTTGTGCAGCTATCTTCAAATTCTCAATGGTTGCCCAACGCTTTAGACCGGGAGAGGTCTGGAACTTTTCATCGGAAGTGTCAACAAGTCTGCGTGAAGCATACAGAAGAGGAAGGTATAAACGGTTTTTACGGTGTTACCAAAGAAATGGTCATGAACAGAGCTGGTAGGCTTAATTTTCCAAATCAAAGCTATAATTTTAACTACTCGAATTTTGGATATGCAATACTTAGCTTAATTCTTGAAGCAGTATACGAGAAAGAGTATACAACTTTGATGAATGAGTTTATTCAAAATGAATTGAAACTTTCCAATACTAAAATTTCTGACCAAAATGGTGATTTAGGGAGATATTGGGATTGGCGCATTGATGATGCATATTTGGCGGCAGGAGCCATTACTTCGGATATTAGTGCTATGCTTACATACGCACAGATGCAGATTGATAGAAATAATTTTTTTACAAACTGTCATAAGAGCTTAAAAAAAGTCAATGAAAATGTAGTTATGATTTCAGAAAAAGAATATAACGAAATGCTTAAGGCTAAGAAAAATGCAGAATACCTTGCTATGCTGGATAAGTCCATCGCTGAGGCTGAACAGGGAGGATTTATTGTAAAATCCATAGCTGAGTTAGAGGAAATGGAATAAATGAATTTAATTTTTGCTCCGATTGCCTGGGAACAATATACCGAATGGCAGCAAACAGATAAAAACTTCGCAAAGCAGATGGGCATGTAAATTTTTCTTCTAAGGTCATATAACTGAAAATTATCAAGAGGCTCTGAATGTCTGTAAATACGCTGTTTGTGCGGTTTGCAGAAATTCAGAGCCTTTTGTTGTAAAAACAACAGACATGTTTTAATTATTGTAATATAATCCACCTTATTAAGAAGGAGGATTCGTATGATACGTAAAATAATTAAAATTGATCAGGAGAAGTGTAATGGTTGTGGCGCATGTGCATCAGCCTGCCATGAAGGAGCAATTGAGATGATGGATGGTAAGGCAAAACTTACCCGGGAAGATTATTGTGATGGGTTGGGTGATTGTTTGCCGGCATGTCCTACCAACGCTATCACATTTGAAGAAAGAGAAGCACCTGCATATGATGAGGCGGCAGTATTGGCTTCAAAGCGGGAAAAGGCGGATTCTGAACTGATGCAGTGGCCGGTACAAATCAAATTGTTACCACTGCGCGCACCATATTTTGATGAAGCAGATCTTTTGATTGCGGCTGACTGCACAGCCTATGCATATGGCAATTTCCACAAGGAGTTTATTCGTAACCACGTCACTTTAATTGGATGTCCTAAGCTGGATGGAGGCGATTATACAGAGAAACTGACAGAAATTATAAAGAATAATAATATTAAAAGTGTTACGGTGGTTCGTATGGAAGTGCCATGCTGTGGAGGAATAGAGTATGCAGCAAGAAGAGCATTACAGAATAGTGGTAAATTTATTCCATGGCGGGTAGTTACCATATCTACGAAAGGGAAAATATTAGATTGACAGAGGATGTTGTTAATGACACGATAAAATAGTATTTGTAATCCGGCCCGGATTCCAGTATACTAAGAAGAGAAGAAACACTGGAAGATACCGTTACGGCAGCGTTAAAGCAGATAGAAGAAAAGCAGTATGCAGAAAGTGATAATACGAAGTGTTTTAAGAAGATACGGTGTCAGGGCTTTGCATTTGCCGTCAGAAAGAGGTTAAAGACATGACATATAAAGCAGCGATTTGTGATGATAGCAGAACAGATGCCGGATATGTGACAGAATTACTTGCACAGTGGGCAAAAGAACGGGGCTTTGTGGTGCCGGTGAAGTGTTTTCCGTCAGCGGAAAGTTTTCTGTTTCATTACGCGGAGAATAAGGCGTGGGACATTCTTCTGCTCGATATCGAAATGGATGGGACAGATGGAGTTACTCTGGCGAAGAAAGTACGACAGGAAGATGAGAACCTGCAGATTGTGTTTATCACCGGATATCCGGATTATATTGGAGAAGGATATGAAGTAGCAGCCCTGCATTATTTAATGAAGCCGGTAGACAGAAAAAAACTGTTTCCGGTGCTGGACCGGGCAGTGGCTAATCTGCAGAAGCATAACCGGGCGGTGGTACTGCCTGTAGATGGTGAAGAGATTAAAGTGCCGGTGGAAGCAGTCCAGTACGTGGAAGCGTTTTCCCACAAAGTATCTGTAGTGACAATAAAAGGAATCTATGAAATCCGGAAACCGCTTTCAGAGATGGAAACTTTACTTGGAAAGGGATTTGTGCGCTGCCACCGTTCTTATCTGGTGGGACTGCATTTTATTGCAGGACTTTCAAAGAATAAAGTAACGCTGGATAATGGAACAGAACTGCCGTTATCCCGGAGTTCGGCAGCCATGGTACATAGGGCATTTATTGAGTATTATACAGGAGAGGACCATGAAACTGTTTGATTTTTTGTTTGGGAAAGCAATGGAACGCCGGATGGCTGCATATCAGAATGACCTGATAAGAAAGCATTGCAGTGAAGTAGAAAATATGTACCGGCAGGTGAGGGGATGGCGTCACGATTATCATAACCACATTCAGACGATGCTGGCTCTGGTGGATAAACCGGAGCAGATGCGTGCGTATCTGCTGACTTTAAATGAAGATCTGACTACGGTAGATACTGTAATAAAGACGGGAAATGTAATGCTGGATGCTGTTTTAAACAGTAAGCTGTCTTTAATAAAGACAAAAAACATTGCAGTAAATGCGAAGGCAGTTGTTCCGGAAAAGCTTTCCATTTCTGATGTAGACTTGTGTGTTATTATTGGAAATCTACTGGACAATGCCATGGAGGCATGTGAAAGACAGGAAGAAACATCAGAGCGGTTTATCCGGGTTTTTATTGGGGTTTTAAAGAAACAGCTTTATATCAGTGTTATGAATTCGACAGAAGGAGAAGTGAAAAAAGAAGGAAAGCAGTATGTTTCAACGAAAACTTCCGGGAATCATGGTTTTGGACTCATGCGGATTGACCGGATTACAGAAAAAAACGGTGGGTATGTGAATCGCCAGAAGGAACCCGGCGTTTTTGCAACGGAAGTGCTACTGCCAATTTAATAATTGTCATTCGTGCCGGATTTGGAACCATTCGCGTCAAAACAGCGGATGGTTTCATTTATTTTGATATCCTGTGTTTGGAG
The DNA here is from genome assembly GCA_017938285.1 of Lachnospiraceae bacterium. Lineage (GTDB taxonomy): Bacteria > Bacillota > Clostridia > Lachnospirales > Lachnospiraceae > SIG299. The sequence continues at coordinate 17,348 of JAGBBW010000050.1, read as the reverse complement.
GTGAGTGTATGAAGAAAAATCTTTGTTTTGTTTTGAAACACACGATGAAGTGTCATCCGGCTTTATTGCTTTTATGCATCCTGTCGGCAGCGACAGGTATTGTCATTCCAGTGGTGACAACTTTTTTGCCGAAGGTAGTAATTGAGTATATCACAGCGGCCAAAGGGATAAAAACAACGGTACTTGTTACCGTGGCAGGAACGGTACTGCTTGCGCTTTGTATGGGAATAAAGGTTTTTCTGGACAAGCTGGTATTTTTTCATAAACTCCGGATGAATACCTACTACATGGAGCTGGTGGCAGGGAAGGGAATGACGGCAGATTACTGCCATCAGGAGACGGAACGGTTCCGGAAACTTCAGTCAGAAAGTATCGCAGCCTGTAACGGGAATTTTTCGCCGCTGACACAGGTGTACGATGTGGGTATTGCACTTTGTACCAGTGGTCTCGGATTTTTCCTGTATTTTGGAATTTTAACGCAGCTGAATGTGTATCTGGTTTTATTTTTGGTTTTGACAACATTAATTGGTTATCTGCTGAATCACAGATTACTTCGCTGGATGGAAAAGAATCAGACAGAACGGGCAGGGTATCAGCAGAAGACAGGGTATCTGACACAGGTTTCCGGTGATTTGAAATCAGCAAAAGATATTCGTTTGTACCGTATGACAGGATGGCTGGGGGATATTTATCAAAAGAACATAAAAGAGCTTGCCGGCTGGTACCGGAGGTATACGAAACAGGTATTTGGTGTTGCCGCAGGGGAAAGTGGGTTGTCCCTGCTGAGAGAGTGTGCTGCGTATGTGTATTTAATTTACAGGGTAGTGAACGGAACTTTAGCAGTGGCGGATTTTGTTCTGTATTTTGGCATAATAACAGGATTTTCCACATGGCTGTCCGCTCTCTTTGGACAGGCGGTGTTGCTTCGGCGCATTGGTATGACGGTAAATCATCTCCGTACTTTTTTAGATTATCCGGATAAGTATTTACAGGACGACGGATACTGGTCGGAGGAATTACAGGAGGTTCCGAAGGAGATATCGTTTCGTAATGTATGTTACCGCTATGAGGGTGCGGAACAGGATACTCTGTCCGGACTGAATCTGACCATTGCACCAAAGGAACATCTGGCGGTGGTAGGTTTAAATGGTGCAGGAAAAACTACTCTGGTAAAGCTGCTGTGTGGTCTGACAGATCCATCGGAAGGTATGGTATGTTACGATGGTGTGGATGTAAAAGAGTATAACAGAAAGAAGTATTTTCAGATGTTCTCTGCCGTGTTTCAGCAGTTTTCCCTTCTTCCTGTGACTTTTGCGGAGGCAGTGGCAGAGACTGAACCATCTGAAATTGACCGTAGAAAAGCAGAAGCATGTCTTCGAACGGCTGGACTTTGGGAAAAGATTTCTTCGTATGGGAAAGGAATGGACAGTGAGTATGGCAGGGAGGTAAATGATGAGGGGACAGAACTTTCCGGTGGGCAGATTCAGAAATTACTGCTTGCCAGAGCATTGTACCGAAATGCTCCGGTGATGGTTCTGGATGAGCCGACAGCAGCATTGGACCCGATTGCGGAAAGCAGCCTGTATGAAATCTATAATGAGGTGATGAAGGATTGTTCTGCGGTATTCATATCCCATCGTCTGGCTTCTACCAGGTTTTGTGACCGGATTGTATTGGTGGAAGACGGCAGAATCACGGAAGAAGGAACTCATGCAGAACTTCTTGCAAAACGGGGAAGATATTATGAACTGTATGAAACACAGGCAGAATATTACCGGGAATATTTACCGGAAGGAGGTGTGGCAGAATGAAGCGGCTGACAGTAAAAGAGCGTATCAGAATTACGAAGCGGGGAATTCAGATATTAAAACAATATTGTCCGGGACTGGCAGGGAGGAAGGCAGTATCGGCGTTACTGGCGGCGGTGCAGCCTCTGGTTTCCGTATGGCTCTCGGCAAAAATCATCAATGAATTAGCCGGAGTACGGAGGATAAAGCAGATTTTGTTTTTGGTGGTCGCAGTGATGGTTACGAATTTCCTGGTGTCGTTGTTTAAAAGTATGGTAGACCGGATAGCAGAAGAAAAAGAAGCCCAGATGTGGAATTTTTTCGGTAAGGTGTTTGCAGACAAAGCGATGAGTATGGATTATGCCGATTTGGAGGATGTGAAAATTTTACAGCAGAAGCAGGCGGTATCGGAAAATCTGTTTATGTTTGGAAATGGACTGGGACAGTTGGTGTGGGGACTGAACAGTCTGGTAAATGCAGCGACAAATATTGGGCTTTCATTATCACTTACAATTAGCTTATTTCTGTCAGATACCGGAAGTGACGTCATGGATTCACCCCTCTGGATTCCTGGAATCGCTTTGTGTGTGGCACTGGGAGGAATCGCAAATTCCAGGGCGACAAGGGAAGAAAATGCCGTATTTGAAGCATGGTGTAACAATACCGTATGGTTTAACAGGGCCTTTCACTTTTTCGGTCATGTGCTGCCTGTAGAGCCGGAGCGGGCAAAGGATGTACGGATATATAATCAGAACAGGGCGGCAGACAGGGCGTTTCAAAAAATGAAGGAACGGGAGAAAGAGACAGCAGGACATGTACTTCGTATGGCGTCCTACCCGGCATTGGCAGCGTTGGTTGTTGGTATCGGTAATGTGATTTGCTGGGTGTTTGTGGTGTTAAAGGCATATATGGGTGCGTTCGGTGTAGGAAGCATTGTCCAGTATATCGGAGCCTTGGGAAAGCTCGGAACGGGACTGCAGGATATGATGTTTGTACTGGCGGATAATGAGGTTTACTGCGGACACTTACAGGGGTTGTTTGACTATCTGGATATTCCGAATCATAAGTATGAAGGAACACTTCCTGTAGAAAAACGAGCTTTTTGCAACGATGGAGACACGGACTATGAAATTGAATTCTGTAATGTCAGTTTCCGGTATCCGGGGGCAGAGGACTATGCGCTGCGTAATCTTTTCCTGAAATTTAAGATCGGAGAACGGCTGGCAGTGGTAGGTAAAAACGGTTCAGGAAAGACAACCTGTATTAAGCTGCTGTGCAGATTGTACGACCCGACGGAGGGAGAAATACGGTTAAACGGAGTAGATATCCGAAAGTATGATTATGACGAGTATTTAAGTATTTTTTCCGTAGTCTTTCAGGATTTCAAACTCTTTTCTTTTTCCCTGGGACAGAATGTAGCAGCAGCGATGGAGTATGACAAAGAAAAGGCGGAGCAGTGTCTAAAAAAAGCCGGACTTTCCGGACGTTTAAAAACGATGCCGGATGGTATGGATACACCGCTGTATAAAGACTTTGAGACGGAGGGTGTGGAAATTTCCGGCGGAGAAGCCCAGAAAGTGGCTTTGGCAAGGGCTTTGTACAAGGATGCCCCTTTTATTATCCTGGATGAACCGACAGCAGCCCTGGACCCGGTGGCAGAAGCGGAGATTTACACAAAATTTAATGATTTGACGGGAGATAAAACAGCCATCTATATCAGCCACCGGTTATCTTCCTGCAGGTTCTGCGATGAAATTGCGGTATTTGACAATGGTGCAGTGGTACAGCGTGGCAGTCATGAGAATCTGATGAAAGAGAAAGACGGATTGTATCATGAGTTGTGGACAGCCCAGGCACAGTATTATGGAATTGCGGAGAATAGCTGATAAAATAAGATTTGTAATCCGGCCCGGATTCCAGTATACTGTAAAAATGGAATATGATAACAGAGTTCAGGCAAGGGAGTATGAAATAATGAAAGCGTACACGATAGAAGAAATGATGACAAAACTGATGAAAAACGGTGGGTTTGGAGAGGTTATATTTCCAGTGGAGCCGGTATCCGGTGGTTTTATGCACAGAATGTACAAAGTAAGAACAGAGACCGGAATCTATGCGGTCAAGCATTTGAATCCGGAAATTATGGCAAGGGATGGTGTACTGGATAATTATGCGCGGGCAGAGAAATTAGAACGCCTTTTGGAAGAAGCAGAGATTCCAATAGTGCCGGCAGTGGAGGTTCATGGGAAAAAGATGCAGACAGTGGAAGAAAATTATTTTTACATCTTCCATTGGCAGGAGGGGCACATCACAGACTGGGATACGATTTCAACGGAAGAGTGCCGCATGGCCGGAACTATTCTTGGAAAAATTCATGCTATTAATCCACAAAATGTTGCCCATAAAGAGCCGGAACAGAGTAACATAAACTGGTACGGGTATCTGCAGAAAGCAGAAACCGAAAAAAACGAAACAGCTTCGGTTTTGGCTGACAATATACAACTGCTGATTCATGCAGAAAAGGAATTAAATGCGGCAAGAAGTTCTCTGCCGGACATACTCTGTATTTCCAACGAAGATATGGACCCTAAAAATGTTATGTGGGAGAATGGAAAGCCACTGGTCATTGATCTGGAATGTCTGGATTATGGCAATCCGGTTTCACACGCACTCCAACTGGCACTTCAATGGGCAGGAACAATAACATACAATATTGATGTGGAAAAAATTACTGCATTTTTTGAAGGCTATCTGGCAGTCTATGATAACGGTTTCCGGGCGTACAGCAGTGTATTCGGACTGGCGTATACCTGGGTGGAATGGCTGGAATACAATATACAAAGAGCACTTGGTGCCTGTGTGGATGAGGCGGAACGCACCCTGGGGATTTCTGAGGTGAACAATACCATTAATAGAATAAACTACATTCGTAGTATGGAAAAAGAAATCAAAGAAGCGCTGGATTCCCGCCTGCCACAGAGTAAAGCTGCTTATTCATAATTTAATAAAAGGATTGACATTTATCAGAAGGTGTTTTATCATTGAATTAGAACTCTAATTAGAGTAATAATCAGAAAAATGAGAGCAGAGGGGAAAAACATGAGAAAGAAATTTTTATTTGGGGTAGTGTTAGGTTGTGCTTTACTGGCGGCAGGCTGTGGAAGTAAGCCGGTAAACTCACCGGAACCGGAACTAAGGGAAGAAACAGGAAATCTGACAGAGAAAGCAGAAGAAGAGGTACCGGAAGAAACACCTGTGCCGGAAGAAACGCCTGTACCGGAAGAAACATCCGTACCGGAAAAGGTTACTGAAGCACCGGAAACTGTAACTGTAGTTTCCAAAGAAGCGAGAGTGGAAGCAAATGGCAGGGAAGTGTTTATCAAGGGATATATGCCGGATGATAATGAGAAGCATCCGGCAGTGATACTGAGTCATGGATATAATGGGTCACATGCTGATTTCACAAAGGAATGTAAATACTATGCTGAAAATGGATATGTTGCGTATGCCCTGGATTTCTGTGGTGGTTCCGGAAGGTCAAAAAGTTCAGGAAAATCTACGGAAACTACAATATTTACAGAAAAAGAGGATTTACTTGCAGTATATAATTATGTAAGTGGTCTGGAAAATGTAGACAGCGAAAAAATTTATTTGTTTGGTGGCAGCCAGGGTGGTCTGGTTACAGCACTTGCGGCGGAAGAGTTATCAGACAAGATAGAAGGTATGGCTTTATATTTCCCTGCATTCAACATTCCGGATGACTGGCGTAATACCTACAAAACCGAGGAAGAGATACCGGAAACAACGGATTTCTGGGGGCTGCGCCTGGGAAAGTGCTTTTTTACTTCCATACGGGATTTTTATACCTTTGACAATATTGGAACATTTTCTGAAAAAGTTTTGATTATTCATGGTGATAAGGATACAATAGCTCCGCTTTCCGTTGGAAAAAAAGCGGCAGAACTGTATAGCAATGCGGAACTTGTGATTCTCCCAGGGGAAGGACATGGATTTACACCAGCGGGTGCAGTAACTGCAATGGAAAAAGTACTGGAGTTTATGCAGGGAGAAGAGTGAAAGAAATAATATCTTGTAAAAATTGACAGATAATTGTTTGCGTGCTATAATAATAAACAGAAAGCGTCGTATGGATACTGGTACATAAAATATGTGTTGGAGGTTTAAATTATGGCAACGTGTGAGAAGCTTGCAAAATGCCCTTTTTATCAGGGGAAAATGAGTATGGAAACCGGTCTGGGAAGTATGTACAAGCAGAAATACTGCGAAGGAGATAAGACGACCTGCGCACGGTATATGATTGCAACAAAGCTGGGACCGGACTATGTGACAAACAGCATTTATCCAAATATGACAGAGATGGCACTAAAAATGATTGAAAAAAATCAAAAATAAAGACAAAAAAAGGGAAGGCAGTTTAGTTGGCGTTCCCTTTTTTGATTTTCCAAGAGGAGGGGAAACAGCTGATGAGTAAATCAAAAGAGGAAAGAATAAGAAAATTTAAGAAAAAGCGTATCTGGCCATCTGTATTGGGCCTGGTTCTAATTCTTTGTATATTCAGTGTCATTATGGCATCTGCACTGGGGCTGTCCGGTATGGATATCGTACAGAGAAAATTGCTGGACAGCAGCAGAAAATCTGTAAAAGTGGCAGAACTTTTTGCAGATTATAATGCAGAAACGAAAGAAAAAATAGAACTTACGGTATTGTCCCATATTGATATACTGGAGGAAATCGAAGCAGTATCTGTAATTGATATGGATAGAAAGCCGGTGTGGTCCAGTAATGAGGAGTATCCCGCAATGGATGAAACCATAAAAATGGAATTTCTGCTGGGAATTACGGAAGAAGAAATCCGTGTTATTGTTGCTGAGAATAAAGAACAGGTATTTACCATTGATGAGGGTGAAATTATTGTTAATGAAGAGGCCCTGGGGAATATTTTCTCAATAGCAGAGTCTAATGCCGCCGCTCCATTTACCCAGTTAAAACTTTGGCTTGTTATTCCGGTAAATGGGCTGGAAGTTCTGGTTCTCAATAATGTCCCGGTATACTATCAGGATTTTCTGATGATGGGAATCTGTATTATACTTTGCGGATTACTGATAAGTATTTTTGTACTATATTATCTGATTTCTATTATCAGTATGGTATCCAGTGTACGCAGGACAACAAAAATTATTTACACTGACATGGTAACTGGTGGAGATAACTGGCTGCTGCTTATCAGAAAAGGTACAAATCTGTTGAAGAAGAACAAAAGAGGGCATCGCAGGTATGCCATGGTGCATCTGGAAATGCGCAAATACCGCAGTTTCTGCACCTGTTTTGGTGTGAATAAAGGGCAGGAACTAATCGAGAAGTTTTATGCTGCACTGAAGAAGGAAATGAAGCGGAATGAAGTGATGGCGCATCAGGAGAATGCAGAGTTTGGTCTTTTACTGGTTTATGCGGAAAAGGCGCAGTTGGAAGAACGGATTCAAAGACTGGAAAAAGTACTGAATGAAGTTCTGCCAGGCATGAAAGTGTATTTCGGAGTAGGTATCTATCTGGTCCAGCCTGGCGAGCATGATGTAGAGCAATTATACAATAATGCCATGATTGCCTGCGAAATGCTGGGAGAAGAAGCGGAAAACAGGACAGCTTTCTTTGATGTGGAAATGAACAACCAGAAATTGTGGGAGCGCAAGGTAGAAGATGATATGGACCGTGGGTTGGCGAACAGGGAATTTCAGGTATACCTCCAGCCTAAAATCAGCACTTCAGAAGAGGTGCTGGGTGGTGCAGAAGCACTGGTCCGCTGGATTCATCCAACGGAAGGTTTTATTCCGCCAAACCGCTTTATCCCAATTTTTGAAAAGAATGGTTTTATATTAAAACTGGATGATTATATGTTGGAAGAAATTGCTAAAGTACAGGCGGCATGGATTGCAGAGGGACGTAGCCTGGTGCCAATCTCGGTCAATGTATCCAGAGCGCATTTTACCAGAGAAGATCTGGCAGAGCATATCTGTGCCATTGTAGATAAATATCAGGTGCCGCATAGTGTTATTGAACTGGAGCTTACGGAAAGTGCTTTCTTTGATGATAAGAAGGTATTGTTGAACACGGTGAAGAAGTTGCGAATGGCGGGATTCCCGGTATCCATGGATGATTTTGGTGCAGGATATTCTTCTTTGAATTCGTTAAAAGAGCTGCAGATTGATGTTCTGAAAATTGATGCAGATTTCTTCCGTGGAGCAGATGTGGAAGAGAAAGGCCTGCTGATTGTATCTGAGATTATTGACCTGGCGAAGAAATTGAATATGAAAATTGTTGCAGAGGGTATTGAAAGCAGGGAACAGGTAGAGTTTCTGACAGAACAGGGTTGTGATTTGATTCAGGGATATTTTTATGCAAAACCAATGCCGGTGGCAGAATTTGCACGGAAATATAATGTGTAGGTGAAAAAAGGACAAAGAGAATGGAGAGGATTTTACAAATAATCCTCTCCATTCATGCTTTAAAAAAGAAAAATAGTTACTTTAATATGAATTTTTCAACCATGCCATCCAGACTGGCAGCCTGGGCGGAGAGCTCCTGGCTGACGGCAGAGGTTTCTTCTGCTGTTGCAGAATTGTTTTGTACAACTAATGTAATCTGGTCCATACCAAATTCAATATCTTTTAACATGCTGACCTGTGTTTTGGAGGCTTCGGCTGAACCGGATGCCATTTCAGCAAAGGATTCCATGTTGGCAAGAACGGTACTGATGGTATTCATGGTGTTTTCTACAATCTGATTGCCTTCCTGGACTTCGGAAAGACATCTGCCGATCAGTTCCCTGGTGGTTACAGCAGAGTGTGCACTGTCTGCTGCAAGTTTTCCAATCTGGTCTGCAACAACAGCAAAACCACGTCCTGCTTCACCGGCTCTGGCTGCTTCGATGGAAGCGTTCAGGGACAGAAGATTGGTCTGGGAAGCGATATCTTCAATAGCAGCAATAATATTTTCGATTTCTTTTGAAGTTGCTGTGATGCGGTCCATGGCTTCTGTGAGCTGGTGAATTTCTTCCCGGCTCTTTTTTGCATCCACAGCAGCCTCTGTGGCAGCGGATGCCGCCTGAACAGCATTTTTGGCGCTTTCTTCTGAAATACTTGTAACATTTTCTACAGTAGCAGTAAGTTCTTCGATGGCACTGGCCTGGGTGGTTGCCCCATCTGCCAGATCCTGTGCGCTGCCTGCCAGTTGTTCAGAACCGGTCATTACCTGAGAGGTGGAAGTCTGAATCTGGCGTATGGTATCGGATAACGTATATTTCAGTGTACGCATTGCCGCAAGCTGGTCGGCAAAATCGCCAACATAGTATTCTTTTATGCTGGAGGACACCTTGAAGTTTCCGTTAGCCATCTTAACAAGAATATCTTTCGTATCGGTAACAATAGTATGAATGTGACTGCAGGTTTCCTGTAAATCCTGGCCTAATTCTTTGAACTCATCATTACCATCATAATGAAGTTCACAATCAAAATTACCCAGTTTAAGCTGCTTTACGGCATCCCGCAGTTCATAAATCGGTTCGGTAAATGCAGCCGAAAGGCTTCTGGCTACAGTGCGGAGCAGAAGCATGATAAAAAATGCAACAGCAATATAGAGCAGTACGCCGACACTGCGGCTGAAAGAAGAAAAAATACTAATGCCACCGGCGCGTGCCAGAAGTAACATATTGACCAGAGCCAGGACGACAGTGGCAAGTATGCCAATGGTAATGGAAGTAAAGGCAATACTGAATTTTTTTGCGATGTTGGCGTTTAATAATTTTTGATTTTGTTTCATACGTTGTCTCCTTCGTAGTATAATATTTTCGGTTGCTTTTGTGTGTTATTGTTTATGCAACTATTTTTATTGTATCATATAATGCGGGATAATGAAAGAACTATTAGAAAATTTTCAGCATTTTTTTACTTGATTGTGAAAGGATTCCGGATGGGATGAATGGAATCAGGAAAACAAAATAAAGAAACAATTTACTGATAATTAAGAAAAAGTATATAAAAATGTTCATAAAAATTTTGAAAATATGTTCAAAAACAATAAAATAACCCTTGTCTATTTTTCGAAAAATGTTATAATAGAAAGAAAGATAACTGTAAAGCTACGGAACAGTTATGTAAGAATGAAATACAGGAGGAATGCGGCTGATGAAACAGAAAAAAAACACAGCATTAGTGACAAACATTGAAGGCGGAATCCAGAGAAATAACAAGTTTATGGTCCGAATTATGGTAGGACTGGTTGTTTTTACTGCGGTTGTCCTGTTTACCATTGGTTTTGTTGCGAAAGGTGCAAAAGACGATTTTAAGAGGGCAACAGAAACAGAATGGGCGAACAGTGTTCAGAATGAGTGGACGCTGGATGTGCTTCAGTCGGTACTGAACAATGCGGCACCGGATGCGGTCATGGATGCCAGCCAGTGTGAGTTTGGTATCTGGTATGTAGAACATAAGGGTAACAAGATTAAAGACAGTGCTGCCCAGGCAGCGTACGCTGATATTAAAGCAAAGCATGAAGAACTGCATGCCATTGCGGAAAAACTGGTGCAGCAGTCAGGTCAGAATGCAGTGGCTGGAATTGAATTATTAAATGATTTTATGGCAAAGCAGGAAGAAGTGAACGAAGCAATAGAAATTGTGTCTGCTTATTATTCGGAACATGGTGATTCGGAATACAGTAATTTTGTTACAGTTACCAACCTTTGTATTATTTTTAATATCATCCTTGGTGTGATTACTCCAAAGTTTATCCGTAAGAGTTCCAGAGAACTGTCTACAACAATTGCTGAGCCAATTAATGCGGTTGCCAAGTGGGCGACAGACCTGGCTCTTGGTTCTGACGAGCTTGATTTCACGGAAACAGCGACAGACCTGGAAGAAATCAACCAGATGATTGAAGCGTTCCAGATGATGGCACAGAGTATCCAGGAAAATGTACATGTTGTCCAGAGAGTGGCAGAGGGTGATATGACAGCATTCGTTAATATCCGTTCTTCCAAGGATGTTCTGGCAAAGAGCCTCTATAAGATGGTGCAGACCAATGACTTAATGTTTAATGAGATTACACAGATTGCAGAAACAGTTGCTACCGGTGCAGATGATATTGCGAATGCAAGTAATTCCCTGGCCAGCAGCTGCACCCAGCAGGTACATAGTATTACAGATTTCCAGCAGGCAGTGGAAGAGACAGCAAGACTGCTTAATATGAACGTGGAGAAAATAGAAGAATCCAAGAATCTGTCCAATACAATTAAGGGTGAAATTGCAATCAGCAATGATAAGATGGAAGAACTGGTAGCAGCCATGGAAGCTATCTCCGAAGCTTCTGAAAAGATTTCCGTTGTTATTAAGACAATCGAGGATATCGCAGAACAGACGAATCTGCTTGCACTGAATGCGTCCATCGAAGCTGCCAGGGCGGGAGAAGCAGGCCGTGGTTTTGCCGTAGTTGCAGGAGAAGTAGGCAGTCTGGCTACCCAGAGTGCCAATGCGGTAGTAGAAAGCCGTAAGCTGATTGAAGATACCATTAACAAGGCAAAAGCAGGTAATATCATTACAAATGAGACTTCCGAGACATTTAAGGTTATTGTAGAAAGTGCAGATTCCATCTACAAGTGTAATGATGAAATGGGTACGGTTGGACAGCGTCAGAAAGACCAGCTGGCAGTTATTGAAAAGGATATCCAGGAGATTTCCGATGCGGTTACTTCCAGCGCAGCTATCAGCCAGGAAACAGCATCTTCCTGTGATATGCTGAATGAAAGTGCGGATAATTTACGACTTGCCATGAGTAAGTTCAATCTTCGTAAGAGAGAACCGGGCAAGGCATACATCCCACCGGAAAAGCAGAATGATGAAGCCTTTAAGAGAGAAGCACAGTCAAATTACGATATTGCAGTAAAAGAAGGACGTGCACATCAGATTTAAAAGATAAAAAATGGACTATTGCAGTTTTTCTGTAATAGTCCATTTTTTTCTTTGTTACCAGACTGCTTCCGGCCGGTAATTATCTGTTATTGTTGTTTCTGTTGTTGTTCTGATTGTTCTGGTTGTTATTCTTGTTGTTGTTCTTGTTATTGTTGTTCTGGCTGTTATTCTTGTTCTGGTTGTTGCTGTTGTAGTTGTTGTTCTGATTATTGTTCATATTTTTTTACCTCCTGAATTGGTTTACGTGTATAGTTTGCCACGGTCATGGAAAACTATTCGTAAGAAATTTATTTTTTTAATGGAGGTATTATCCAGTGATTTTAATTCAGAACGGACTTTTGTATACCATGGAAGAGGAACGGCCTTTTCAGGGAGATTTACTGATTAAAGAAGGGAAAATTGCAGAAATTGCAGAAAAGATTGAGCCATCAAAAGAAATGGAACTTTTGGATGCATCTGGAATGTGGGTGCTTCCCGGATTGATAGATCCGCACAGTCATATTGGAATTTCAGAAGAAAAAACAACAGGACTGGTGGATGAGAGTAATGAAGGAACAAATCCATTGACACCATGCGTCCGGGCAGTTGATGCCATTAATCCGATGGACAGTGCGTTCCATAATGCGCTGGCTGCAGGAATTACCGGAGTAATGGCAGGTCCGGGAAGTGCCAATGCCATCGGAGGACAATTTGCATTTATAAAAACGAATGGACGCTGTATTGATGACATGGTGGTTCTGGCACCTGCGGCAATAAAAGCTGCCTTTGGTGAAAATCCCATGAATAATTATGGAATGAACGGAAATATGCCGTCTACCAGAATGGGAATTGCTGCGTTAATACGGGAAGAACTGTTCAAAGCAAAGCAGTATCTGGAGAATACGGAGGAAACTTCGAACCAGAAAGATTTCAGAATGGAGTGTTACCGTGATTTGTTTGAAGGAAAAATTCCATTAAAAGCCCATGTACACAGGGCAGATGATATTTTTACCGCTATCCGGATTGCAAAAGAGTTTGGACTTGCTTTAACCCTGGATCACTGTACCGAAGGTCATCTGATTGCTGGAGAACTGGCAGAATACGGTTTTCCTGCCATTGTTGGTCCGTCCTTTACCTCCCGGAGCAAAAAAGAAGTCAGTCTTTGTGATTTTAAAACGGCTGGGATTTTACAGAAAGCAGGTGTGCTGGTGGCACTGACAACAGACCATCCGGTGACGCCGATCCAGTATCTTCCGGTCTGTGCCGGGCTGGCAGTGCGGGAGGGGATGGATGTTATGGGTGCTTTTCGGGCGATTACCATTAATGCAGCGAAAATCGCAGGAGTGGATGACCGGCTTGGCAGCCTGAAGGCTGGAAAAGATGCAGATATTGTAATTTATAAAGGAAATCCGCTGGAACTGTCTTCCACGGTATACAGAACCCTGATTGATGGGTGCATCGTGTGGCCGAAACCGGAAAACGGAACAAAGGAACCGTCCAGCCATAAAACAACTAAGTAGATGACGGACTGGCTGGACGGTTACAGGAAGAGAGTTATCTGACCCGGATTTCAAATGCAGTGGTCTGCGGCGGGATACTGAAAGTCATGAAATTTGCATGACGCACCCAGACTCTCATGCCAGGCTGTAAACGGTTAAAATCTATAGGACGCCCCATACGGTCAAAAATGAATGCGTTATTTGGCACATTAAAACGGATGATGGAAAATGGGTTGCCATGACTGATCGTGGTAAAACTCCGGTTTGGACGGTCAATCTCTAAAATAGCTCCGGTTGTAATGTTATTCTGCGGTGGGCAGACATTGCAGTTGGTATTTGGGAAAAAATTATCCATAAAGCACCTCGATGCATTTTATCATTAGTATATTTTTGATAACAAAAAAGGTTCCACTATCTTGAAAAATAATGAAGTATGGTATACAATAAAAGAAAATGTGTAACTATTCGAGGAGTGATGGGGGCATATTTTGAAAAAGAGAGGATACTATAAAAAAGTTCAAATGATTTAACCGGGGTAGAACCATGAAGAAAACACAAATAACAACAAAAGTCAGAAAAAGTGCATATGTTGTGGCCTGTTATATTATGCTGCTTGCCATGATTCCGGCTACCATTATTTTTTCCAATATGGTTGGTAATAAACTGGGAGAACATATCCGGCATACCATACGGGATTCAGCGGGTTTGTGTACAGAAATGATCGAACGGCAGTATGAGAGTGATATGTTGATGCTGGAAGGACTTGCTGTGCGTATGGCCACCTCGTTTGAAAATGATCCGGTCCTGGCCATGGAGCGTCTGGTTTCTACAGCGGAGCGGTACGGGATGAAGCGGCTTGCATTTTCTTATGCGGATGGCGTTACCCTTACAACGGATCGGGTAGAAATGAATTTGACAGGAGTAGACAATTTTGAACGTGCACTGAAAGGGGAGCGTCTTCTGACAACTGTAATTCCGGATATTAGTGATGGAGGTCCGGTGAATATGTATTCCATGCCGGTCTACAAGAGTGGAACGGCAGAAATACTGGGAGTTATGTCAGCAGTATTCTACAGTGATATGTTTGAAAATCTGTTATCGGCGTCTTCCTTTGATGGGGAAGGATACACGTATATTATAGACAGCTCCGGTAATGTGGTGGTAAATAGCAACCACAAAAATGCATTAAAAAATATGACAAACCTGTTCCAGTATATGGAAGAACAGGGCAATAAAAGAAAGACAATAAAAAATCTCCGGGATTCCGTTCAGATTATCGGAGAAGGTTTTTTTGAAATCCGGCAGAAAAACGGAGATAATATGTTTGCCTATTATACCGGACTGGATATTAATGACTGGTATGTCGTCAGTGTTGTCCCAAAAACAGTGGCAGAAAGTACGAAAACAGCAGTTATGTTCAGTGTTGTTGTGTATTGTGTGGTAATTTCCGCGATTGCACTGATTGTAGTCATGAGTATACGCCATGTACTCCGGGAGAAGAACCGTCAGTTGAAAAAAGCATTATATGAAGACGAGCTGACCGGCGGCAGAAGCTATGAAAAGTTTCGTCTGGACTGCCGGAAGAGGATGAACAAGGAAACCCAGGAAAAGGCGGCCTGTATTTTCCTGGATATTGATAATTTTAATCTGGTTTCTACGCTGTACGGCAGTGAAGAAAGTGTAGATACCATCCGGAGAGTCTATGCCATGATTCAGAGCTGCGTAGGCGAAAATGGAATTATCGGAAGAAACAGTGCGGATCAGTTCTGTGTCATGTTTTTCTATACAGATCGTGCACAACTGGAATATAGTATTAAAGCGTTTAAAGAAACCCTGCGGGAAAATGCAAAATTTGAAAATATGCTCCGGCCTTCCATGGGAATTTATGTGGTGGAAGATTTTAAGGAAAGCATTGATGATATGGTAAATAAGGCAAAGACGGCCCACGAAACCATCAAGCGCAACAGCAGCTCCGCAACGGCTTATTACGATGCCAGCTTCCGTGACCGGATGTATGAGAACCGGCATTTGGAAGATGAAATGGAACATGCTCTGGAAAAGCACGAATTTGTGTCTTATCTTCAGCCAAAATATAATGCGGGAACCGGAAGGATCTGCGGTGCAGAAGCACTGATCCGCTGGATTACGTCAGATGGTACGGTTATTCCGCCGGGTAAGTTTATTCCACTGGCAGAAAATAATGGATTTGTCCGCCAGCTGGACCGGGAAATGTTTTATATGGTATGCCGGCTGCAGAAGAAGCTGAAAGAAGAAGGTATTACACCTGTTCCGATTTCTGTCAATGTTTCCAGACAGTTATTGTATGATAAAACATTTGCAGAGGATTATTATAATTATATCAGGGACCTGGGACTGTCAACAGAACTGGTGGAACTGGAAATTACAGAAAGTGCTTTGTTCGAGGATATTAATTTATTCCGCTCCACTCTGGAGAAGCTTCGTGGTTATGGATTCCGGATTCTGATGGATGATTTCGGAACGGGATATTCTTCCCTGATGATGTTAAATACGGTGCCGATTGACATTATGAAGCTGGACAAGAGTTTTATTGATGATTATGCGGACGAAAAAGGCAGCTGTATTATCCAGTGTGTGCTGAATCTGGCGAAAATGCTTGGGATTCCTGTGGTTGCCGAAGGCGTGGAAACAGAGGAACAGTATCACTATTTGAAGAATATTGGCTGTGAATACATTCAGGGGTATTTTTTTTCAAAACCGGTGCCGCCGGAAGACTATGTGACAAAACTGGGATAGCAGAATCCTTATGACAGTATACCGCAGGAAATGTTACATTGCACTGGATGCATGAAAAAAAGAAGTCTGGTAACGATCTGGGTATCCTGACGTTACCGGGCTTCTTTTGCTTTATTGGTATATGTTATGTTTAATTTTCGGGTTATCTGTGCAGAAATTTTCTTTTTAAAAAGGCCGCTCCTTTTTTTATCCAGTGTTCCTTTTCCAGAAATAATACTGGCAGTTCTTTATAAGGAAGCTGGTTCTTTTCCAGATAAACATCCAGCAGACGTTCACTGATAAAACCAAAAATCCGCTGGTTGTAATCATCATAGCCGGAGATATCCAGACTATTTTCCAGTTCAAATAAAATAGTAAACAGCCAGTGGCAGTAGTCATGGAACATTTCTTTTTTCATAATCAGCATATTGAAACGGTGTGCCCTGGTGCGCTTCATCACTGTTTCAAAGGCATCTTTATACTCAGGAAAACACCGGAAAAGAATTGCTTTTGTTTTTTCCATGCTTTCTGCCGGATGGGCATGAATATAATGGGAATAATTGGTTTCAATAAAGTAATTCCGTGGTTTTGGAAGCAGGATATCATAGTGCTGTAATAAATGTTCCAATTCAGTGGAATTAAGAATATGTGAAAAGATATTATGTTTTCGGAAGAATGGTTTGTGCAGGGCAAAATGTCTCCGGTAATGAGCCAGTCCGATGTAATCCGCATCAAGGTTTTTCCATGCCCAGTACAGAACCGTCAGTTCGCAGTAGTGCGGGTTTTTTTCAGAAATATGTTCCCCGGTATTATCTCCCTGGTAAGGCAGGGTGACCCTGGCGTTTGCTTTGCCGGCATGTAGCGGCAGATAGAGAGGGTCTTCTGGCATGGGATATTCTTTATGTGTGGCAATAACTATGGTCGGTTTCATATTTCCCTCCGTTCAGGATGTTGTTCTGGTTTCGTTTTATTATAGCAGAGCAGTACAGGAATTGCAATCAAAGAAAAACACCGTTTAACTTTTTGGAGGAAGTGCCGATATAGAATATAAGGAGTAAAAGCAAAGGATGGCGTAATAGATCCGGTAAGGATATATGACGCCTTTTTTGTGATATAGGAAAGTACTCTTTCCTATATCACAAAAATGCTCCGCAAGGATAAAGCGAAATTTTGGATTTCGCTTGCACTCGCGCGAAGATGAAGTTTGTCGCAAGCGACCGCGCTCGGCGCGAGAGTTCTGCAAGCAGAACTCTTTGTTCTATTAGAGGAAAGTTCTCCATTTTTTGAGAACCCTTCCATACAGTCCCCGGATTTTCCGGGCATGACAAATGGACGAAATTTTAGAAGATGTA
>JAGBBW010000049.1 GCA_017938285.1 Lachnospiraceae bacterium | reverse complement strand
CTTTAACAATAAAGGTATGTTCTGCCAAATCTATTGTACAGTTTTCCAGCCACAGCGCTCCATGAAAGCATTCATCATCCTCCAGGCGCAGTGTGGAATTGTAAATCCTCAGCAGCACATTTGCAATGTTTTCAAATCCATGAATATTTTCTGCTGAAAAGGAAGCTTCTGTAAAGTACACCTTGGATGTATTTGTAATTTCTATGGCTCCAAAGTGGTTATAACCATCTGCATGACAGACATCTATTTCCTGTCTGTTCTCTCCGCTGAGCAGAAGTTTCACTCCTGTCAGTTTCATGCTGTCTTCATGTGCATTTTTTGTCTGTCTGATATCACCTTTGACTTCCAGAGTTCCGCAATCCATCCCTTCGCTGCTGCGGGATCCCATGATAAAATCCCCTCCGGCATAAAAATAATTTGCCTCAGAATCTCCCATGTATATGGATGCCTTTGCCTTGATCCGGGTATCCCCATGCACATAAACCCTGCTGCATTCATTCAGCCGGAGGCATCCACTGTTTGCTACATAGTTTCCGCATATAGTTAGACTTCTTTCCATCATCTTTTCATCATCAGTATGATGAATATAGTCATCCATCAGCACATCACCATTCTGGTAAAAGTTTCCATTCACGGTAAGTCCATAACCGTCTACATTCAAATCACCATAACACAGAAACTCCCCGTCCAGTGTGCCGTTGCTGGTAACGATATTTTCCCCATACAGCGACAGGAAATAATCCTCTGCAATCACCTTCTCGATTCCTGTCAGCTCTTCTCCTTCGAAGTCCTGCATCAGGCATACGCCGGCACTCTCACTCAGATCAAGGTGCGGAATCGCATCCACATACGGCAGATCTATGGTCTGTTCACTTATTCCGTTTAGTTTGACATCCGCAGATTTACTAACAGTCAGACTGGCTTCCGATGCATTTTCCGTCTGGATGAAATCTCCTCCCACAAGAAGTGTTCCGGTATTCAGTACGGATTCCTTCTGGCTGTCTATCGTCAGGTTCCCGCATACTTCCAGTTCCGGATAAAGCGGATCATTTCTGTCCAGCCTCAGCCATCCTTCTTCTTCAAGGAAGATATCCCCTTCAATTTCAGCCTGTGCATCATCATGCAGTCCAATTTCACCTTCATGGATGGTTACGTCACCATCTGCCTGAAGCTTGCCGCCCGATACATACAGATACCTTTGGGATTTCCCTTTCAGTGTTCCTTCCAGATTTCCTTTTACCTTCAGCTCTCCGCCGTTTACCTGCAGACATTCTACACCTTCAAGAGTCAGATTTCCATCTATCTCCAATGTATGTTTTCCCACCAGGCATTCTCCGCCTGCAAACACTACATCTCCTGCAATGGTTTCATCCTGCTGTAGCTTTATTCCGTCCATATAGATTTTTACAGAGTCCTCTATCTGCATCTTTGACATTCCCTGGAAATCATCCACATGAAGTTCTTCCGGCACGATGACTCCGGCACTTTCCCGAAGGTCCAGATTGCCCAGATTGACTTTTTCCGGATACGCAAGGGAAATCTCCTGCCCGCTGTCGCCATTCATGCAGATGTAAAACCAGGTACCTGACTCCAGTCCGTCTTCCACGGAAGCTTCCGTCTGGATAAAGTCTCCACCCACTGTCAGCTTTCCTTTTTCCAGTACGGATGGCTGTGCAGAATCAAAAGTAATATTTCCTCCCACGCTCAGTGTGCCTAAAACCGATTTATAATGGCTTGGAACATTCAAGAAACCATTCTCTGTGAAGGTGATATTTCCCAGAACATCCACCTTTGTTCCCGTAGAAAGGGTCAGGGCTCCTTTCCGGATAAGGGCATGCCCTTCGATGAGCATTTCACCGTCTCCATATACTTCCTTCTCTACTGCGGCATCCAGATTTCCGGTCACATGAAGCTTTCCGTTTCCGATATAGATTCCATCTGCTTCACGGATACTTAAGTCTCCCTGAATCTTTAAGGTATGTCCGCCTGCAGAATACGCCTTTCCGGTCAGTTCCACATCACAGTCCAGTGTCTCATCCTGTACCAGACTCAGCTTTTCCATGGAAAGATGCAGTTTTTCTCCGGTAATCATCCGGGAAAGTCCCCTGACATTCCAGCCGTACAGGCTTTGCGGCACAGCCACGCCTGCGCTCTCCCTGAGGTCTAAGGTTCCCATGGAAACCTTTTCCGGATATGGCAGATTCAGCTTCTGCGTCTGACTGCCATTCATGATGATTTCAAACTCATCTGCCACCAGCAGGCTTTCTGCCGCCTCTTCCGCCAGTGTCAGGTCTCCACCCAGTGTCAGGCTTCCACCATTCCAGCTGCTGGTTTCCACCGAATCCATGTCCAGATTTCCTGCAACAGAAAGCTTTGGCTTTCTGTCCCCATGACTGATTTCCAGGGTGCTGGTGCCTGCCAGAGTCAAATCGCCACATACCTCTGCAGCAGCTCCGTTCATGACTGCCCATTTTCCCGCATCCAGAGTTACATTTCCCTCTGCCAGAAAGCTTCCTCCGCTCACCGAAAGATACTTGGTTATCCTTCCTTCCAGATTCCCTTTTACCTGCAGGCTTCCGGCTCCCACATAGATACTCTGGACGTCAAGGCAGTTCAGACTGCCGCCGATATCCAGACGGTAATTATTCAGTTCATATTTTCCACCGGCAAGCTCCACATCACAGTCCAGCTTTTCATCCTGCGAAAGAACTACATACTGCAGATGCAGTGATATTTTTTCTCCTGTCAGCATATTTGACAGTCCCTTTACATCGAAAGCACAAAGCTCGTCCGGTACTGCCACTGCCGCACTCTGTCTGAAGTCCAGATTTCCAAGACTGGTTTCCTTCGGGGATACCAGATGGATTTCCTGTTTTTTCTCCCCGGCAAAGATCAGATGAAACTCATCGGATACGGAAAGGTTTCCGGCCGCTTCCTGGTACAGGCTGCCATGAAGCGTCAGCTTTCCATTCTGCAGTGTCGATACGTTTCCGGAAGAAAGCTGCAAATCTCCTCCGGTTTCCATCTTTATGTCAGCAAATCTTGTATTCCTGCTTATCGCAAAGGCTGCCTCTCCTGTCACCTTTACATCCCCTGCCACGTCTGCAGAAGAATAATTAAACAGGGTCCATCTTCCCTGACGGATTATCCAGTCCCCGTCCACCACAAGATTTACGTCATTCAGTGTCACATACGGTTCCGTCATGCATTCCAGATTTCCAGTGGTATGAATGGTTCCCTTATTGCCATAGAATTTCAAAAGACCGTTCAGGACCAGACTGCCACGGACATCCAGACAGTATCCCTTCAGATTCATCTCCTCTGCCGCAATTTCCACACCGCAGTCCAGGACAGTATCCTGGTCCAGAGATATATTTTTCATACATAACTTCAGTTCTTCCCCGGCATCCATCCTCGAAAAGCCCTGAATGGTATATCCGCGAAGTACTTCCGGCACTCTGACCATGGAAGCATTCCTAAAGTCAAGTGTTCCCATATAGGACAGCTCCGGCCGGCATAGCTGCAGCTTCTGCTTCTGTGCTCCGGAGAATATGATTTTGAAATTTTGTGCGACGGTAAAGTCATCCCCAGAAGCAAGCTCTGTCTGTACAAAGTCCCCTTTTACTTCCAGGGAACCTTTCGAAAGCAGGATACTCTGACGGGTTCCAAATACTACATCCCCTGCCATGGTAATCTTTGCACTGCTGTAATTTACCTGCAGACTGGCTTCTCCCTGCACGTAGAGACTGCCTTCCACCTGGAGGCTTCCTGCTCCTGCCATTGACAGGATGCCGCTTTCCAGATAACAGTTCCCACCGGTCAGTATCTTCCCACTGCCAACAGTACAGCCTCCTCCACTCTGGTGCATGTCACCATACGCAGTGATTTGATGTCCATTCAGCTTCAGTGTGCCATCGGTAATAAACAGATTCCGGCACTGGATGTCGCTGGTCAGGGTCGTATCTGCGGTAACATAGAAATCCTCATACGGAATCTCTGTCTCTTCCGGCAGCGGTGTCTGTGTGGCTGCCGGTGTCGCTGTCATTGCCGGCGCGGTACTGATTGCCGGCGCGTTGCTGATTGCCGGCGCGGCGCTGACTGCCGGCGCAGTGCTGATTACCGGTGCGGTGCTGATTACCGGTGCGGTGCTGATTGCCGGTACATCTGTGATAACCGGAATAACAGATATTATCGGAATCACCGGTGTATCCGTTATCACTGGTGTGTCCGTAAACGGTGGTGTCAGGGTAATCGCCGGTGTCACCACTGGTGGTGTCGGTACCACCGGCAGGGTTGGTGCTGTTGTTGGCACTACTACCGGAGCCACGGTAATCTCCGGTGTCACTGTCGGCAGAATGACAGGCAGAACGGTTGGTTCTACTGTCGGTGCAGCTGTCTCTTCCGGTTCTTCTGTCATCACCGTAGGCACCGGTGCATCCGTCTCCTCTGATTCTGCAGTCTCTTCCGGCATATCGGTCTGCACAGGCACTTGTGTTTCTGCTGGCACCTGTGTTTCTGCTGGCACACTGCTTTCCTTAGGAGTTGGTGTATACCCTGCACCAGTTTCTGCTGCGTCGTCATCCGACATAACCACCTCTTCCCCACGGAAGAAGTCCTCTCCCTGGAATCCCAGAAGCACACTGTTCTTTCCTTCTGCCTGAAAGCATACAGTCACTCCTGCCCCCGGCTCAATCACTGCATCACTGTCCGCAGCTGAGATGACATAGTATCCGTCTTCTTTGGTGTAATTCCCGTTCCACATGTTAACGATAGTAGCAGCCCACGGAAAAGAAATACTCCATCCACGGATGGCAGTATCACTGATATTTTCAATCCGAAGTTCCCCGATGATATTTCCATTCCAGGAAGAGGTAATGCTTCCCATGACCTGATACCGCTCTCCGAAGGAAACCGTCCGCGCCGCCTCCCCGCCGACAGTTTCGCTATAAAATTCCCCTTGTAATTCAACCGTTTCCGGAGCCTGTGGCACTTCCCCATCCCCTTTGGCAATGAAACCAAAGCTGACGGACTCACCACTTTTCACGACACTGTTGCCATTACGGACTGCAAACTGATATCCCTCATCTGTCTGCTCCATGTCTGCATTCCAGATACTGTCAATGACTGCATCCCAGGAAAAAGAAAGTTCCCAGTCCTCCAGTGTTTCTTCTCCGTTATTTTCAATGGAAATCTCCACACTGGCATAGTTATCCCATTGATTTACGGTGTTGTAGCGAATCGTGCAATTCCCGGATGTGTACTCTTTCCGGTACACCTTCTCCCGGGCTTTATCCGTTTCCTTTTCGCCATCTTCCGATACTACAGATTCCGTATCTGTGCTGGCAAATGCATCTGCCGGCACACTGGTCAGAACCATTGCAATGACCAGAAGAAAGGAGATGACTGACATTCTCCTGCGTTTTCCCAAAGCAGCCAGACCTGTTTTTCTGTCTGCTATACTGTTTCTTGCTCTTTTCATCATAAGCCTCCTTTGTTTCATCAACGGATATCTTTACACATACTAATACCGTTTTTCAACCAAAGGGGAATTTTTTTTTCTTGTAGGGGAATTTTTTGTAAAAAATCCTGCCTGACACAAAGTATCTCTGAATATAATTTGAATAAATACAGAAAATTCAACAGAAAATAAATATATGTATTTCTCCCTGTCCCTTGTTAATCGTCTACGCTTTCTATGGAAATATATCCGATATTTTTATGCTAACATCTTTTTTTCGACACTTCCACAAAAACTGTTCGACAAATTTCGACATTTCGTTAACAAATTATTCATATTTCTAACAAATCACAAAAAAATTTCATCCGTGTACGCAAGCAGTCTTTCTCTCAACCCCTGATATTTCTTGCACATCTCCAAAATATCCTTCTTCTCAAATCCTTTCGCTGCCTCATTCGCATCCTTCAAAATAGCTGCATCCTGATAAATATCTGCCAATTTAAAATTCAACTCGCCACTCTGACGGATTCCAAATAAATCTCCGGGGCCACGAAGCTTTAAATCCTCCTGTGCTACATAAAAGCCATCATTGGAATGCCCTAGAATATCCAACCGCTCCATTGTTTCCTTGGAAGCATTTCCTGCCATAAATATACAATAGGACTGCGCACTCCCTCTTCCTACACGTCCTCTTAACTGATGTAACTGTGCAAGTCCAAAGCGTTCTGCATTTTCTATCATCATCACGGTGGCATTTGGTACATTAATCCCAACCTCTATTACTGTGGTTGACACTAAAATATCAATATTTCCTGCGCTGAATTCTTCCATGATGAGATTTTTCTCTGACGCCTTCATTTTTCCATGAAGATAGGAGATACGTATGGAAGGAGACAGAAGCTGGCGCAAATTTTCTGTATAATCCATAACATTCTCTGCTTCCATATTTTCGCTTTCTTCCACCATAGGACAAATAATATAAATCTGATGTCCCTCCTGAATCTGGCGTTGCATAAAATGATATGCCTGTGGCCGGTAATCCGTTCCCACCACACAATTCTTAATCGGCAGACGGTTGGAAGGCATTACATCAATGATAGAGATATCTAAATCACCATATAAGATAATCGCCAAAGTCCTTGGAATCGGTGTCGCACTCATAACCAGCATATGTGGTTCTTTTCCCTTGGCCCAAAGCCCTTCTCGCTGCCGCACACCAAAACGATGCTGCTCATCCGTAACTACCAGTGCCAAATCCTTGTACCGAACCTTCTCCTGAATCAATGCATGCGTTCCCACTACAATATCTGTAGTTCCCATTTCTAAAGATTCATATATTTTCCGCTTTGCAGCAGCGGTCATAGAACCTACCAGTAAATCAACCTTCACACCAAATGGCTCCAAATACTCCTGAAAGGACTGAAAATGCTGGGTTGCCAGAACTTCTGTCGGCACCATGATAGCTCCCTGATGTCCATTTTCCACACAAGCCAGCAATGCCAATACAGAAACAATGGTTTTTCCGGAGCCCACATCCCCTTGAATCAACCGATTCATCACTTTACCAGACCTTAAATCCTCTTTTAACTCGCACCATGTTCGTTTTTGTCCTTCTGTCAAAGCGAAAGGAAGATTATTCTCCAGTTCTTCTGACTTACCAAAATCAGAAAACGGATACTCTGACATTTTCTGACTTTTCCCTTTCTTCATCTGATTCAGTGCCAAAGTAAACAAAAAGAATTCTTCAAAAACCAGACGCTTTCTGGCATCCCTGTATTCTTCCTTATCCTTTGGAAAATGAATCCCTGCTACTGCCTGCTTTCTGGCAATCAGCTGATACCGTTTTCGCAACTCCAAAGGCAGATAATCCCCATTCCATTCCATCTCCTTTAATGCAAATTTAACTGATTTCGTCACTGCATTATTGGTCAGTCCGGCAGTCAGTGGATATACCGGCTGCAGCTTATGTAAAAGCTGATGATATTCCTCCTGACTTAATATCTTTGGCTGCTGCAGCTGATAAATACCATTTTTCCGAATCACTCTTCCACGGAGAATATAATGCGTTCCCAGTCTCAACGTTTTCTGTAAAAAAGGCATATTAAACCAGGTCACCTGAATCTGGCCACTTCCATCTTTCATAATTGCGCTCAAAATCTTTAGATTGCGAACCCGCTTTAACTTAGGCTGATTCAACAAGCTTCCGTAAATTACTACAATATGTCCTTCCTGAACCTCTGAAATAGGACGGATTGGCTCTACAATCTCATATTCCCGCGGATAATACTGCAATAGATTTTCCGCCGTATAAATTCCTAATTTTGAAAAGAGTTTTTCACTTTTTTCTCCAACTCCCTTAATCTCCCGAATGCTATCTGTCAAATTCATCCTATAAAACCTTCCACTTTCCTGTTGGTACACCACTATATTTTGAACAATTTACTATTCCATCAAAAAGGGCAAAACCACGGTTTTGCCCTTTCAAATCATCAAAACGTATTATTCTACCGAAATAAAGTAAGAGTAAATTGGCTGTCCACCATATTGAACCTCTACTTCAACTGCTTCATTCTTTTCCTGAATGCATTCTGCAAGCTCCTGTGCAACCTCTTCCGTTACTTCCGCACCATAATAGATGCTCACCAGTTCGCTTTCCTCATCCAACATGCCTTCTACCAGCTCCAGTGCTGTATCCTGAAGCTTCTGTCCTACCGACAGAATCGTCTTGTCTGTCAGTCCCATGAAGTCACCCTGCTTGATTTCTTTCCCATCCATATTGGTATCACGAACCGCATAGGTCACCTGACCGGATTTAATCCTTGCCATTTCGTCTTCCATCGCTTTTGCACTTTCCTGGGCAGAATCAGCAGGCATATAATTAATCATGGCAGCTATTCCCTGAGGGATATTTTTAGACGGAATCACAATGACTTCCTTATCTTCCGTCAACTCCTGAGCCTGCTGGGCCGCCAGAATAATATTGCCGTTATTCGGAAGGATATATACCACATCTGCATTTACCTGCTCCACTGCACTTAAAATATCATCAGTGCTTGGATTCATGGTCTGACCACCTTCAATGACATAGTCTACTCCTAAATCCTTGAAGATTTCCTTTAATCCCTCTCCTGCAGATACGGCAATAAAACCGGTTTCCTTTCTCTCTTCTGCCTCCTTAGAAGCAGTCTCCTGCTGTCCGGCAACCTTCTGTGCATCTTTAATCAATTTTTCCTCATGCTCTTCACGCATATTATCGATTTTGATACTTGTCAGGGAACCATAGGTCAGTGCCTTCTGAATCGCAAGACCGGGGTCATTGGTATGAACATGAACCTTTACAATATCATCATCAGCCACCACGACTACGCAGTCACCGATACCTTGCAGATATCCCTTTAACTCCTTCTCTACAACCTGATGATTTCGTTCCAGCATAATAATGAACTCTGTACAATAACCAAAGGTAATATCATCTGTTTCCAGCGTTCCTGAAGCTGCTACCGGAGTAGCTTTTGCATCCAAATCAGAAATGGTATAATCCACTTCTTTTCCCTGTAGTGCCGCCAAAGCCCCACGAAGAAATGTCATAAGACCCTCTCCACCGGAGTCCACTACACCTGCCTGTTTCAATACAGGAAGCATTTCCGGAGTCCTTGCCAGGGTATCTTCCATATAAGCTACTACATCCTCTGCAAAGGATATAATATCTTCATAGTCGCCCTGCATCAAAAGCTCCACAGAACGCTCAGCACCAGCCTTTGCCACCGTAAGAATAGTTCCTTCCTTTGGTTTCATTACTGCCTTATATGCAGTATCTGCTGCGTGCTGGATGGCATTCCCCAAATCAGTGATATCAATATATTCCAGTCCTTTTAATTCCTTGGTAAAACCACGAAAAATCTGTGATAAAATAACACCGGAATTTCCTCTGGCACCTCTTAAGGAACCGCTGGACATTGCTTTGCAAATAGTATCTATAGTAACATTTTCAATTTTATTCACTTCCCGGACAGCTGCCATAATGGTCATAGTCATATTAGTACCTGTATCTCCATCCGGTACCGGAAAAACATTTAATTCATTAATGTAGTCCTTTTTTTCTTCTAATGCTTTCGCTCCTGCCAGAAAGCACTTTTTCATCAAAGAAGCATCTATCTTTTTTATACTCACTTTACAGTTCCTCCTCAGAGCTAATTACTTCATTGTAAAATGTCTGTTACATCAATCATCAATAACCCGGACTCCCTCTACGATTACGCTAATCTTATCCACCTTCATTCCTGTGAAAGTTTCCATTCTGCCACGAACATTTTCCAAAATATTCTGTGCTACCGCTCGGATACTAACACCATATGCAACAATGACATGTAACTGAATACGAATCTTATTATCTACAATCGATACTACAACACCACGGCTAAGATTCTCTTTCTTCAACAGCTTGGTTACGCCATCCTTTACATTTACAGACGCCATACCAACTACTCCAAAACACTCTGTTGCCGCAGAACCTGCATATCTTGCCATAACTTCACGGTCTATAACAATATGTCCCATATCCGTGTCCATTCGTCCCTTCATAACACAAACCTCCTCAAAAGAATATGTTCAAGTTTTACACATTACGTCATATGTTATAGTATACCCTATTCTTCCCAAAAATGAAACTACTATTATATTGGAGATTATGTATTTTTTCCCAATCCTATTTTTATCAGCAGAAAGGAGCTTCTTATGCAAAGAATGATTGGTTTTATCTTATTTTGGATTGCCATCGGCATGACAATTATGTTTTTTATTGATAATGCAATTATTGCAATATTAATCATCTTACTTTGCCTTGTGCTCGGTTACAGTCTCTTCTGTAATTAAGCGTTCCCCTTCCTCTGTCAGGGACGACCCTCTTTTAATATCCTTTCCAGATAAAAAAGTTCAAAAAAAAGGACCAGCATTCGCTGATCCCGTATATCCAATATCTCACAAAAAGCGCCTACGCACGCTCTACTGCTCCAGAACGTAAACATCCTGTACATACTGGCATTTT
>JAGBBW010000007.1 GCA_017938285.1 Lachnospiraceae bacterium | reverse complement strand
TATCCTTTTGAACAAATTTCACAATTTCCATTATTTGGTTTATATCCAGGAGAACAAGTTGTTGTTCCAGGTGATGAGGCAATTACCAGACATAAGCTGGTGCTTGTTAATTGCGTGGTGAAGCGTGCGAAAGCCAGTGAAAAGGCATATACCTGCTTAAAACTGGCATGGCTGCTGCGTGGTAAATCGGAAACCCTTCCGGCAGAAACACCAAATCTGGAAGGTGTGAAGAAAGAACTGGCTGCCCAGGAAAAGGAATATATTGCAAATGCATACGAGGGCTTTATGGATGCGTTCTCCAAAGAACAGTTCCCAATGTGTGGTATGGATGAGACAACCATGACGTATCTGGTTGCTGACCTTGGAAGACAGATTGGAAAGTATGACGAAGCACTCCGTATGGTAGCCCGTGTTCTGATGTCGAAGAATATCGGTGACAGAATCAAGCAGAAAACAATTGATTTGAAGGAACAGATCAGGGAAGAAAAGGCAAAGGCAGAGGCTGCTGCCAAGTAACAGGCAGACGCTAAAAAAGCAGAAAGACAACAGAGGGTGACGTTAATGCAGCGTCACCCTTTTTCTAAAGGAGAAGAGTATGAAAGAACAATTATATACCATACCGGTAAATGAAGCATTCGCACGGGACTGTGAGTGTCCGGTCTGTGCCATGTATCACAAATTAAAGGAGGATGCCCTGGATTTTACCCTGGGACCAAGTTACATGGAGGATGATATCCGCATGGTGACAGATAAAGTGGGGTTCTGCAGGGAGCATGTAAAGGAGTTATATGATAAGCAGAACCGTCTGGGACTGGCGTTGATGTTAAAGACCCATGCAGACAAGACCATCCGGGATGTGGCTAAACTCACCAAGGGTTACAAGCCGGTAAAACCAGGTTTATTTAAAAAAGCTGACCCGGAGGGAAATCCGCTGTTAAATTATCTTGGAGAAGTGGAACGCAGCTGTTTTGTCTGCAATAAAATCAATGCAGTATTTGACCGGTACATAGCCACGATTTTCTTTTTATATGAAAAAGAGTCTGATTTCCGCAATATGACAGATAACTGCAAAGGTTTCTGCACGGAACATTATGCACTGCTGTTAAAGGAGGCACCAAAGCAGCTTTCCGGAAAATATATGGAAGATTTTATCAATGCCCTGCATAAATCTTATATCAGGGGTATGGAACGGGTTCGGGATGACCTGTCCTGGTTCATTGACAAATTTGATTACCGGTTTGCCGACGAGCCATGGAAGAATTCCAGGGACTCCCTGCAGCGTATGATGATGAAGCAGAACAGTCTGGGGTACTTTCCGGATCAGGAAAAGAAGTAAAAAAATATGAAAATAGGACTTATGTCCTATTTTACTTTACGCAAGATGTGATAATATAAGTATATCGAAGTTAGCACTCGATTTAAGTGAGTGCTAATAAAACAGCAGGACAGCATCAGAAGTTCTTAACGAAGCGACAGACCGAATGTCCGGGACAGAAAGATGGATGCGCCAGGTTGCAGAATAAGGAGGATTTCAATATGAGATTAGTACCATTAGGAGATAAGGTTGTATTAAAGCAGTTATTAGCAGAAGAAACTACAAAATCCGGTATTGTATTACCAGGTCAGGCAAAGGAAAAGCCACAGCAGGCAGAGGTTATCGCAGTTGGTCCTGGCGGTATGGTTGACGGCAAGGAAGTTGCCATGCAGGTTAAGGTTGGTGACAAGGTTATTTATTCCAAGTACGCAGGAACAGACGTTAAGCTTGGCGATGACGAGTACATTGTTGTAAAACAGAATGATATCGTGGCAATTGTAGCGGAGTAATCCATAAAAGTCTGATACAAAAAAAGGAACAGCCACAGAATAGTTTAAATTCAGGAGGATAATATCATGGCAAAGGAAATTAAGTATGGCGCAGATGCAAGAGTTGCTCTGGAAGCCGGTGTAAACAAGCTTGCAAATACCGTAAAGGTAACATTAGGACCAAAGGGAAGAAATGTAGTTCTTGACAAGTCTTTCGGTGCTCCGCTGATTACAAACGATGGTGTTACCATTGCAAAGGAAATTGAACTGGAAGATGCATTCGAAAATATGGGTGCACAGATTGTAAAAGAAGTTGCTACCAAGACAAATGACGTAGCAGGTGATGGTACTACAACAGCTACTGTTCTTGCGCAGGCAATGATTAACGAAGGTATGAAGAACCTGGCAGCCGGTGCTAACCCAATCATCTTAAGAAAGGGTATGAAGAAGGCTACCGATTGTGCAGTAGAAGCTATTTCTGAAATGAGCTCCGTAGTTACAGGCAAGGAGCAGATTGCCAAGGTTGCAGCTATCTCCGCTGGTGATGAGGCAGTTGGTGAAATGGTAGCAGACGCTATGGATAAGGTTTCCAAGGATGGTGTTATTACTATCGAAGAGTCCAAGACCATGAAGACAGAGCTTGACCTGGTAGAAGGTATGCAGTTTGACCGTGGTTATATTTCCGCATACATGGCAACCGATATGGATAAAATGGAAGCAAATCTTGACAATCCATTCATTTTAATCACAGACAAGAAGATTTCCAACATTCAGGAAATCCTTCCGGTATTAGAGCAGATTGTACAGTCTGGTCAGAGACTGTTAATCATTGCTGAGGACATCGAAGGCGAAGCTCTTACTACTCTGGTTATTAACAAGTTAAGAGGTACTTTCACTGTAGTTGGTGTTAAGGCTCCTGGCTACGGCGACAGAAGAAAGGCAATGTTACAGGATATCGCTATCTTAACCGGCGGTACTGTAATCTCCGATGAACTCGGCCTTGACCTTAAGGATGTAACCATGGATCAGCTTGGCCGTGCAAAGTCTGTAAAGGTTCAGAAGGAAAATACCATCATTGTTGACGGTGCTGGAGATGCGAACGAAATCGCTGCAAGAGTAGCACAGATTCGTGCACAGATTGAAGAAACCACTTCTGACTTTGACAGGGAAAAGCTTCAGGAAAGACTTGCCAAGTTAGCAGGCGGTGTAGCTGTTATCCGTGTAGGTGCGGCTACAGAAACAGAAATGAAGGAAAACAAGCTCCGTATGGAAGATGCCCTTGCTGCAACAAAGGCAGCCGTAGAAGAAGGTATCATCGCAGGCGGCGGCTCCGCATATATTCACGCTTCCAAGAAGGTAGCTGCACTGGCTGCTTCCTTAGAAGGCGATGAAAAGACAGGTGCCAACATTATTCTGGCAGCTCTGGAAGCTCCTCTTCGCTGTATCGCTGCCAATGCAGGTCTGGAAGGCTCCGTCATCGTAAACAAGATTCGTGAATCTGAAGTTGGCACAGGCTTCAATGCTTTAACCGAGCAGTATGTAGACATGGTGGCAGACGGTATCCTGGACCCTGCAAAGGTAACAAGAAGTGCTCTCCAGAATGCTACCAGCGTGGCTTCCACCTTCCTTACCACAGAATCTGCTGTGGCAAACATCAAGGAAGATGCTCCGGCTATGCCAGCAGGCGGCGGAATGGGCGGCATGATGTAATAAAAACATAAAAGTTGATTGATAAGAAGAATATCCGGCAGACCCTTTGTTCCTGAACAAAAGGTCGCCGGATATTTTTTAAAAAATTTATAGACACCTCATTGAAAAAAGATAACTTTTCCTATATACTGTAAAGTAAGAATATTTTAACGATGGAGGAACATACAATGGATGGTTTATACGCAGAATCGCGTGCAAAGAAAAAAGTAACGGTAAAAGACCACCTGATTAAAGTTGGACTGATTGCAGGCATGGTTATTTTTTTCGGACTTGGTTTTATTAGTTTTAATGCGGTTTTATTGATTATTGGAATTGCCTTTCTCGGTCTTGGCTATTATTTTCTTCCAAGACTGGCAACAGAATATGAGTATGTATTCTGTGACGGACAGGTGGACTTTGATAAAATCAATGGCGGATTAAAGCGTAAAACAATGCTGCGTGTGGATTTCGAAAAGCTGGTGGTGATTGCACCAAAGAATTCCCATGCACTGGATGGCTATCGTCATAACGGAGTGGAAGTGAAGGATTTTTCCAGCATGGAGGCAGATGCAAAGGTGTACGGTATGGTAGTTACCGGAGGAGAAAGACAGACTCTGATTTATTTCGAGCCAAATGAAAAAATGTTAGCTGTTATGAAGCAGAAAGCGCCAAGAAAAATTATGGAGTGTTAAAAAAATAGAATTTACTTGACATTTTTAAGAAAAAACAGTATACTTTTTTAAATCTTTTTAACAATTAACTATTCACCATTGACGAAAGAGAGGAGTAAGTAATGGGAACAATTATTGGCGAAGGCATTACCTTTGATGACGTGTTACTCGTGCCATCTTATTCTGAGGTAATTCCTAATCAGGTAGACTTAAGAACACATCTTACACAGAAGATTCAGCTCAACATTCCGCTTATGAGTGCAGGTATGGATACCGTTACCGAGCATCGTATGGCAATTGCCATGGCAAGACAGGGCGGTATCGGTGTTATTCACAAGAATATGTCCATCGAAGCGCAGGCAGACGAGGTAGATAAGGTAAAGCGTTCTGAAAACGGCGTTATTACCGATCCATTTTCTTTAAGTCCAAACCACACTTTAAAGGATGCGGACGAGCTTATGGCAAAGTTCCGTATTTCCGGCGTTCCGATTACAGAAGGAAAGAAGTTAGTTGGTATTATTACAAACCGTGATTTAAAGTTTGAAACAGATTTCTCCCAGAAGATTTCTGATTGTATGACTTCCGAAAATCTGGTAACAGCAAAGGAAGGCGTAACATTAGAAGAAGCAAAGAAGATTCTTGCAAGAGCAAGAAAGGAAAAGCTTCCGATTGTAGATGATGAAGGAAACTTAAAGGGTCTTATTACCATCAAGGATATTGAAAAGCAGATTAAGTACCCAATGTCCGCAAAGGATTCCCAGGGAAGACTTCTTTGTGCGGCAGCAGTTGGTGTAACTGCAAATATTTTAGAACGTGTGGAAGCACTGGTTAAGGCAAAAGTGGATGCTGTTGTTATTGACTCTGCCCATGGTCATTCCGCAAATATTATCCGCTGCGTAAAGATGATCCGGGAAGCATTTCCGGACTTACAGATCATTGCAGGTAATGTAGCTACGGCAGAAGCAACAGAAGATCTGATTAAGGCTGGTGTTGACTGTGTCAAGGTTGGTATCGGACCTGGTTCCATTTGTACCACCCGTGTGGTTGCCGGTATCGGTGTTCCACAGATTACCGCAATTATGGATGCTTACTCCGCAGCAAAGAAGTACGGTGTGCCGATTATTGCAGACGGTGGTATCAAGTTCTCTGGTGATATTACAAAGGCTATCGCAGCAGGTGCGAATGTATGTATGATGGGAAGCATCTTCGCAGGTTGTGACGAAAGTCCGGGAACCTTCGAATTATTCCAGGGTAGAAAGTATAAGGTTTACCGTGGTATGGGTTCCATTGCAGCAATGGAAAACGGCAGTAAGGACAGATATTTCCAGGCAGATGCCAAGAAGCTTGTTCCGGAAGGTGTAGAAGGACGTGTCGCATACAAGGGTCTGGTAGAAGATACCGTATTCCAGTTACTGGGCGGACTCCGTTCCGGTATGGGTTACTGTGGTGCTCCGGATATTGAAACACTGAAGGAAACCGGCAGATTTGTGAAGATTTCTGCTGCTTCCTTAAAGGAAAGTCATCCACATGACATTCATATTACAAAGGAAGCACCAAACTATAGCGTAGATGCGTAATTAACTATAATACAGGGGTTTATTCCAATGTCTGGGTTTGGGGAAAGTGAGGTTACTTATGATGCAGGAGAAGAGAAGGAGTAAACGTTTGCCGGTTCAGTTAGAACTGGTAGTTTCCAAGCTGTTCCGTCAGGAAACATTTCCATGGTTGGAGGATTTGAATGCGCCAATCAACGTGATAGATGTGTCCAAGCTTGGTATTGGTTTTATCACAACGGATGATCTGCCGTTGAAGTATTACTTTAATGCAAGACTGGAGCTGGGGAATGCAGAAAATTCTCTTTACTGTGTTGTTCAGATTATTCGCAAGAATCCGAAACCGGACGGCAGTTTTTCCTACGGCTGTGAGTTTGTAGGACTGGCACCGGTGCTGAAGCCGATTTTTGATGAGTATGAAAGAATTCTGGCTGAGGATAAAATAGGATAATATAAAAATACTGCTCCGCAGAGAATGGAGCAGTATTTTTTTGTACTCTTCCATTGATTTTGTATACAAGAAACAAAAATTGTGGTACACTAAATATAATGGGTGAGAAGGTGCTTTGACGAAAACCAGCCCGTAAAATGAGTGGGGCATAAAGGACAGCTTTGTTCCTGGAATGGAGGAAATATGAAAGATTTAACACAATTAAATGCATATACACTGGTGAAAACCGAGGAACTGCCGGACCTGGCAGCGACAGGATATTATCTGCGTCATAATAAGTCCGGAGCCAGAGTGGTCTGGGTAGAAAATAAGGATGATAATAAGGTGTTTTCCATTGCGTTCCGTACACCGCCGGCGGATTCCACCGGAGTGGCACATATTATTGAGCATACCGTTCTTTGCGGTTCCGAGCATTTTCCGGCGAAAGATCCGTTTATTGAACTGGCAAAAGGTTCCCTGAATACATTTTTAAATGCCATGACATTTCCGGACAAGACCATGTATCCGGTAGCCAGCTGCAATATGCAGGATTTTAAGAATCTGATGCATGTTTATCTGGATGCGGTATTTTATCCAAACATCTATAAGAGAGAAGAAATTTTCAAGCAGGAGGGCTGGCACTATGAACTGGAAAGTGAAGATGCCGACCTGATTTATAATGGTATTGTATACAGTGAAATGAAGGGTGCCTTTTCTTCACCGGAACAGGTATTGTCCCGTGTGGGAATGCATGCCCTGTATCCGGATACTGCGTATGGTGTGGAGTCCGGTGGTGACCCGGATGTGATTCCGGAGCTGAGCTACCAGGAGTATCTGGATTTTCACAGAAGATATTATCATCCGGTCAACAGTTACATTTATCTGTATGGTGATATGGACATTGAAGAGCGTCTGAACTGGATGGATGAAGAATATCTGTCCCGGTTTGAGGCAATCGAGCTGGATTCTGAAATTAAACCACAGAAGGAATTTGGAGAAATCCGCACAAAGACAGAGTATTATTCCGTGGAGGAAGAAAAGGAAAACGGTGTATTCTATTCCTACAGCGTATTTCTTGGAGACTGGGCGGACCTGACGGAAGCCATTGCATTTGAGGTTCTGGACCAGGTACTGTTTTCCAATCCGGGTGCACCGGTAAAACAGGCACTGACTGACGCAGGACTTGGTGAAGATTTTATGTCCGGTATGACAAATCTTTTACAGCCGAATTTTTCGATTGTGGCTAAAAATGCAAAACCGGGGGACCGGGAGCGTTTTGCGAAGGTTCTGCGGAGAGCACTGGAAAAGTGTGTAACAGAAGGATTAAAAAAGACGACAGTACTTGCTGCCATCAATGCCCAGGAATTCCGTTACCGTGAAGCTGATTTCGGGCGTTTTCCGAAGGGCCTCATGCATGGTATTAATTTAATGAGTACGTGGTTATATGATGATAACCAGCCGTTTGTTTATATGCATGCCAACAAGGTATATGCAGAGTTAAAGGAAAAGGCAGAGACAGACTACTTTGAACAGTTAATCCGGAAATATTTTCTGGAGAGCAGACATGGTGTGCTGCTGGAACTGGTGCCAAAGGCAGGATACAATGCAGAGAAGGAAAGAGCATTGAAAGCAAAACTGGCTGCGTACAAGGCAAAGTTAAGCAAGGCAGAAGTGCTGCAGCTGGTGGCAGATACCAAGGCATTAAAGGCGTACCAGGATGAGCCATCCACAAAGGAACAGTTGGAAACGATTCCGCTGCTTTCCATTTCGGATATTGAGAAGAAGGCAAAGGGATTTAAAAATGAAAAATTCCTGGAAGGTAAGGCAGAAGCAGTCTGGCATAATATTTTTACCAGTGATATCAGCTATATTGACCTGATGTTTAATGCGAAAAAAGTAGCAAAGGCAGATGTTCCGTATCTTGGTCTGCTTTCGGATGTGCTTGTTCTGATGGATACAAAGAAGCATACGTATCAGGAACTTGTAGATGAAGTAAATATGTATACCGGTGGTATTGAAACAGGCATTGTCACCTATTCATCCATAAAGAATCACAAGATGTTCCTTCCGAAGTTTACGATTTCCGTGAAGGCACTGACGGAAAATACAGGAAAAGCACTGGAATTTGTGAAAGAAATCCTGTTTGAAACGGTTTTCAGTGACAGAAAGCGTCTGAATGAAATCTTACTGGAGTTAAAGTCCAGACATGAGATGAAATTTATGGGTGCCGGACATTCTGTGGCGATTTCCAGGGCAGCGTCCTATTACAATGAAAGTGCTGCTTTTGAGGAAGCGGTCAGAGGCGTGGATTATTATGAGTTTATTAAGAATATCACAATGAATCTGGAGGAAAAGTATAAAGAGGTGGAAGAAGGGCTTGTACGTGTGACAAAACAGCTCTTTACGAAAGAAAACCTGTTAATTAGTCTGACCTGTGCGGAGGAGGGAAAGAAAGCACTGGAGGAAGAGGTGCCGGTAATTCTGGAAGCGTTATATCCTGCGGCAGAAGGTAAGGAACTTCATATGACCTGTATCAGAAAAAATGAAGGATTTAAAACACCGGGACAGGTGCAGTATGTCATCCGCAGCGGCAACTTCCTGGATGCAGGCGTGCCATATCATGGTTCGTATGAAGTATTGCAGACATTGCTTGGTTTTGGTTATCTGTGGAATGAAATACGTGTCAAAGGTGGTGCGTACGGTGGAGGTATTTCCATAAATTCCAATAATGGAAATGTATTTACCTACTCTTACCGGGACCCGAATCTGGCAGAAACAAACCGGATTTATGAAGGCCTGCCGGCTTATGTGGAAAATTTTGAAGCGGATGAACGTGAAATGACAAAAAATATTCTGGGTACCATGAGCAGTATTGATGCTCCGATGACGCCTAGAATTGAGGGCATCCGTTCCCTGGCAGCGTATCTGACGGGAAAGACAGAAGAAGACATACAGAAGACCCGTGATGAAATTCTGGCAACCACCGCAGAGGATATCCGGAAGACAAAGCCAATGCTGGAAGCACTTCTGGCTGCTGACTGCATTTGTGCGGTTGGTTCTGCGGCAAAAGTGGAAGAGTGCAAGGATATGTTCTATACGGTAAAGACCCTGTTATAAAAGCGGGCAGACAGTTTGCGCCTGTAACTGCAGGGTATGGAGCAGTTATGTGATAAGAATGGAGATAACTATGGAAAATCAGCAGAAATCAGGTTTTGTTACATTGATTGGCCGTCCCAATGTAGGAAAATCAACTTTAATGAACCATCTGATCGGGCAGAAAATTGCC
This sequence comes from Lachnospiraceae bacterium, assembly GCA_017938285.1. Lineage (GTDB taxonomy): Bacteria > Bacillota > Clostridia > Lachnospirales > Lachnospiraceae > SIG299. The sequence goes on along the minus strand of JAGBBW010000007.1, from coordinate 6,780 downwards.
ATTACTTCAGATAAACCGCAGACGACCAGAAACCGTATCCAGACGGTGTATACGGATGAACGGGGTCAGGTCATTTTTCTGGACACACCGGGTATTCACAAAGCAAAAAATAAGCTGGGTGAATATATGGTGAAGGTGGCAAAAGACACATTAAATGAGGTGGATGTGGTGCTCTGGCTGGTAGAACCGACCACATATATCGGTGCAGGTGAACAGCACATTATTGAGCAGCTTGGAAAAGTGAAGACACCGGTTATTCTTGTGATTAACAAAATTGATACGGTGAAAAAAGAAGAAATCATGGCTGCGATTGAAACATACCAGAGTAAGTATCCTTTTGCAGAAATCATTCCGGTTTCCGCAAAGAAAAAGGAAAATACAGACCGCCTGATGGAACTGGTATATAAGTACCTGCCGTATGGTCCAATGTATTATGATGAAGATACGGTAACAGACCAGCCGGAGCGTCAGATTGCAGCCGAACTGATAAGGGAAAAGGCACTGCGTCTGCTGGGAGAAGAGGTGCCGCATGGCATTGCGGTGACGATTGAAAAAATGAGAGAGCGTGCCGATGGTTCCATGGTGGATATTGAGGCAACCATTGTCTGCGAACGGGATTCCCACAAAGGAATTATTATCGGCAAACAGGGTGCCATGCTTAAAAAAATAGGAACCAAGGCAAGGGAAGAAATTGAGAGACTGTTTGAATACAAGGTCAATTTAAAACTCTGGGTAAAGGTAAAGAAAGACTGGAGAGATTCGGACATTCTGATGAAGAATTACGGATACCGGGATACTACAGAGGAATAATCATAAATTTCCAAATCTTCCATAGGGTAAGTATTGTATTTCAGGACATCCTAAGTATATCAAAGGCGGGGGAAGCTGTGCAGAACATGGCAGCTTCCGGTCCTCAGTATGCGAAGGGAGAAAAAAGATGGAAGACAGGAAAAATGCAGAAAACTCGATGGAGCTTGGTCTTGACATGATGCCGGAGGCGCAGGATCATTTTCAGACAGCGAATGAATACTGGCAGCGCTTTTTAAAAACAGGAAGCGTTGCGGATTATCTGAATTATGCGGCATTCTCCCGGGAGGAGCAGGTGCCGGTGGAATTGAAATAAACGGTGTTTTGGTAAGAGGAAGATATGACAGGACAGATTAAACTGACCGGCATGGTACTGGTTTCCATGCCGGTTGGCGATTATGATCGCCGGCTGACAATTGTAACAAAGGAAAGGGGAAAAATTTCCGCATTTGCAAAAGGTTCAAGGAAACCAACCAGTCCGCTGCTTGGCTGCAGCCAGCCGTTCAGCTTTGGGGAATTTACCTTGTATGAGGGAAAAAGTTCCTATAACGTCGTCAGCGCAGATATCAGTAATTATTTTGCAGAGCTTAGGAATGATGTGGAATCCATTTATTATGCCATGTATTTCTGTGAGTTTACCTGTTACATGACAAAAGAAAATTTAGAGGCGGGGGAACCGCTGAAATTATTATATATGACACTTCGGGCATTGTCCAAGCCGTCTTTACATAAGAAGCTGGTGCGGCGGATTTTTGAACTGCGTTTTCTGGCGGTGAATGGAGAAATGCCCCAGGTGGAAAACTGTGTGCTGTGCGGCAGGGAAGAGATGCTGAACGCTCCGAAGGGATGGTTTTCACCTTCAGAAGGGGGGATCTGCTGTGAAGAATGCAGACGGAAAAGAATGCAGGAGCCGGAACGGGATGGTGTGTGGATAAGTACGTCAACCATTTATACAATGCAGTATATTCTGGCAACTCCGCTGGAAAAGCTGTTTACATTTGCTGTATCGGAGGAGGTGCTGGCGGAACTTACCGGGGCACTGGAACAGTTTCTAGCAAAGCATGTCGGTCACAAAATGAAGTCAGAGGAAATGCTGGAGATATTTTAGAAAAAAGGAAGGAAACTATGCGAAAGAATCACTGGGGTATGACAAGAAAAAGACTGTTTCTGACCATAGGAACGGTCTGCTTTCTGGCGTTGGCAGGATGCAGTGCAGCCGGAACCGACGGGGCGGATGTGGAAAACGGGGAGGAAATGACAGGGGGAAGTGGAAAAAATACTACACCAACGCCGAAACCGACTGCAACCCCCACACCAACCTTGCTGCCGGAGGAAGAAGCAAAGGCAAGACAGGCAGAAGTAAACAAGGTCATGCCTGGAAATCTTACGGTGGAGACTATCTCAGACTATAGTGTGCTTCCGGTACTGGAACTGCATGTGGAAAACAGGATTGGTGACATTTACGAAACCGGAACCATGGTAATTTCTGATACAGCAAAAGCACCTGTTTATCAGGGCAGTGTGGAAATTAAGCTCCGTGGCAATTCTACCCGGTATCTGAACAAGCAGCCATATAAAATCAAGCTGGAAACAAAGTCAGACCTGTTTGGTATGGGAGAAAACAAGCACTGGGTACTGCTGGCCAATGATATTGACCACACTCTGATCCGTAACAAAATCACGCTGGACTTTGCACGGGATATTGGTATGAAATTTGCCAGTGAGTCGGTGCTGGTTTCCTTGTTTTTAAATGGAAAATACCAGGGAGTATATCAGTTATGCGAGCATATCCGTGTGGATGAAGAACGGGTGGATATTTACGATTGGGAGGATTACTTTACCGCAGAAGAGTGGAACGAGACAATGGACATGAAGCAGGAGGAATACCTGGAGGCAGCAGCAATGCCGCAGACCGGAGGGTTTCTTCTGGAAGCGGATTTTTATGCGTTTACCGATAACAGTGTTGCAAAGGTGGTAACAAACTTCCGCCAGCCGTTTTATTTTAATACGCCGGAAATGGTACCGGAGGAGTCTGCGCTTTACAAGTATACGAAAAATTACATCCAGTCTTTTGAATATGCGCTGCACAGTGAAGACTTTATTTATAACAGCACAGACCCCCATTATTCTGCGTTCAGTGTGCAGTATGACGGAGCGGATGATGGCTGGTTTACGGTATATAAAGATGTGGATTATACCGATGCAACGTACGATGGTTACCACTATTCCCAGTTGTTTGACCTGGATTCCCTGGTACAGAATTTTATGGTCTGTGAGCTGACCATGAACTGGGACAGTATGAAAAACAGTACGTTTTTGTATAAGGATATCGAGGGACCGGCCTATATGGGTCCGGTGTGGGATTATGACTGGGCTTACGGTAATATCAACATGTATCATATTGATACTTATATTACGGACGACTGGCACACCACCAACAATTATTTTACAAGAGAGCAGTTTTACCAGTCGGTGCAGTGGAACCGTTATCTGATTAAAGACCCGTATTTCCTGATGAAAATTTATGAAAAGTATAAGGAAGTCAGAACAGGTGCCCTGCAGAAGTTAATGGAATCCGTGGATTATTATAAGGATTATCTGGTGTTTGATGGAACCCTGAATGACAAGCGCTGGAATTATGGAGGCAGAAATGGTGAAAAGTATGCCAAAGCCATGAACAGCCTGAAAAACTTTCTGACAGATCGTGTGGCATGGCTGGATGAACAGTTTGCGGATTTTGAAACACTGGTGGAATCCCTTGGGTATTATATGCCTTATCCGGAAGCGGTGTGGGTAGAAACTGTTACAGCAGGAGAGAAGGAATACACCATCACAGCAGTCACTGGAGCTGTAGAAGCAGCAGAAGTGGAATTTCAGATTAATGGGGTGAATCTTCTGCGGGGAACGGTGACCGATGGAACATGTACGGTGACTGTTCCGGCGGAATGGTTTACGGATGGCATGGATATGATTCAGCTCAGACCGGTGGACGCCGAAGGTGCATATTATTATGCAGAGGTTGAAAAAGAGACGCTGCCGGTGAGCAATTATTATATATGTGAACAGTAACTTGGCTGCCATTGTTCAGGCAGAAAGTTGACTTTCACGGTTGACATTTTTAGAAATCTCAAGTATAATTGCCCCATAATGAAAAAGGCTTTGAAGAGGAGTAGTACACAGGCAGGACAGTCCAGAGAGAAGGTGGCTGGTGAAAATCTTCCTGAACTGCAGTGGAAAGGCACCTTGGAGCTTTGGTCTTGAACAAACTGGCTTGGCTGCCGCAGGGAAGAGTGATATGGAATTCCTGGCAGGAGAGAGGTTTTATTAGAGGTCAACGTAATCCTTCGTTACAGGAATGAGAGAGCATGGTGAGTTGTTTCTTTTGAAAGTGACGATTTCCATGAAGCTAGGTGGAACCACGGACAAATCAGAATTGTTCGCCCTAAGCAGACAAGAACCCTGTCTGCCTGGGGCTTTTTTTAGTTTTTGAAAGTTATTTCTGAAACGAAAAGAGTTCTTTGCAGTCAGGCAGAGCAATGATTTTTTGAAAGAGAGAAAAGGAGGATTTTTATTATGGAAAAAACAATGGACAAAGTTATCGCACTCGCAAAGTCCAGAGGCTTTGTGTACCCAGGCTCTGAAATTTACGGCGGTCTGGCAAATACCTGGGATTACGGTAATCTCGGTGTAGAATTAAAGAACAATGTAAAGAAGGCATGGTGGGGCAAGTTCATTCAGGAGAATCCATACAACGTAGGTGTGGACTGTGCTATCTTAATGAACCCTCAGACCTGGGTTGCCAGCGGTCATCTTGGCGGTTTTGCAGACCCTCTGATGGACTGTAAGGAATGTAAGGAGCGTTTCCGTGCCGATAAGTTAATCGAAGACTATGGTTTTGAAAACAAGATTACGTTTGAGAAGGCAATCGACGCATGGAGCAACGAAGAAATGAAGGCTTATATCGACGAGCACGGCATCAACTGCCCAAGCTGCGGTAAGCATAACTTCACCGACATCCGTCAGTTCAATCTGATGTTCAAGACCTTCCAGGGCGTAACAGAGGACGCAAAGAATGTGGTATACCTTCGTCCGGAAACTGCACAGGGTATTTTCGTAAACTTCAAAAATGTACAGAGAACTTCCAGAAAGAAGATTCCATTCGGTATCGGTCAGATTGGTAAGTCCTTCCGTAACGAAATTACACCGGGTAACTTTACCTTCCGTACCAGAGAGTTTGAGCAGATGGAATTAGAATTCTTCTGCGAGCCTGGCACAGACCTGGAATGGTTTGCGTACTGGAAGAAGTTCTGTATCGACTGGTTACAGACACTTGGCATCAAGCCGGAAGAAATGCGTGTACGTGACCATGAGCCGGAAGAACTCTGCTTCTACTCCAAGGCTACTACCGATATCGAGTTCTTATTCCCATTCGGCTGGGGCGAACTCTGGGGTATTGCTGACAGAACAGACTACGATTTAACCCAGCATCAGAATACCTCCGGTCAGGATATGACTTACTTTGATGATGAGAAGAAGGAAAAGTACGTTCCATACGTTATCGAGCCATCCCTTGGTGCAGACCGTGTGACCCTTGCGTTCCTTTGTGCAGCGTACGATGAAGAAGAGATTGCAGAAGGTGATGTCCGTACCGTGCTTCACTTCCATCCGGCACTGGCACCGGTGAAGATTGGTGTGCTTCCACTTTCCAAGAAGTTATCCGAAGGCGCAGAAAAGATTTACATGGAGCTTTCCAGATACTACAACTGTGAATTCGATGACAGAGGAAACATCGGTAAGAGATACCGCAGACAGGACGAAATCGGTACTCCATTCTGTATTACTTATGATTTCGAGTCTGAGACGGATGGTGCAGTTACCGTTCGTGACCGTGATACCATGGCTCAGGAAAGAGTAAAGATTGAAGACTTAAAGGCTTACTTCGAAAAGAAATTCGAGTGGTAAAAAAACAGGAGCTGTTACAAAAAACTTTGGAAACCAACAAAGCAGAGCTGTGACAGCTCCTTTTGCACGGTAAAACGTTACTTATTGGCAATCATAAAGTGATTTACCGGATAAATGGCAGACTTTAGGAAAAATGTCTTGTTTTTCCGGGAAAACCACTGAAAACACTTTCAAAAGAAAATGTCGTTTTTTGTGCAAAGTGCCATATGAAAGCAGTTACAAAAAGAAAGTTTTTCGTTCTTGTGCACAATGTACAAAAAGATAATAAAAAATCTCGTAAAATCTAGTAGATTTTTAAAAAAAGTGTTTTCTTTTTAACGAACTTTGTGTTATAATATTGTGGAAGGCGAAATGAACAAGCTGTGAATATAATCCAAGCTCTGGCATTGTACATATTTTTTCAAAGCTTGTATTATATTTGCGGCTTGTGCGCGTGCCCGCTGGTCTGTGCTTCCCATAGTCAGACCGTATACGGTGGAGTCGCGTCTGCATTTTGCCAGGCACAAAAACAAGCAGGGAAACCTGTAAAGAACAAAATTAGGAGGATATTACCATGGCAAGAAAATGGGTATACTTGTTCAGCGAAGGTAACGCTACCATGAGAGAACTTCTCGGTGGTAAGGGTGCTAACCTTGCTGAAATGACTGGATTAGGACTTCCAGTACCACAGGGCTTCACTATCACAACAGAAGCTTGTACACAGTACTATGAGGATGGAAGAGAAATCAACGACGAAATCCAGGGACAGATTAACGAATACATTGTAAAGATGGAAGAAATCACAGGAAAGAAGTTTGGTGACTTAGAGAACCCATTACTTGTTTCCGTTCGTTCCGGTGCAAGAGCATCCATGCCAGGTATGATGGATACTATCTTAAACCTTGGTTTAAATGAAGACGTAGTAAACGTTATGGCTACAAAGTCCGGCAACCCTCGTTGGGCTTGGGACTGCTACAGAAGATTCATCCAGATGTACTCTGACGTAGTTATGGAAGTTGGTAAGAAGTACTT
>JAGBBW010000048.1 GCA_017938285.1 Lachnospiraceae bacterium | reverse complement strand
TTTGAATTCTTTAATTCTCTTAACTTTGCTTTATCCGCTGAACACTGGCAGTACTCCAGAACCGGCCCAAGCTGGGTCGCAAATTTTTCAAAATCATCAATTTCTTCCGGAACGACCAGATTGATCCAATAGTCCGGAATGAATTTTAAAACTTCTTTCTTTTTCACATCAAACATCTCATGCAGGCTTCTTGGTCCATCCCATGCACCCGCATTCCAGTACACGACAATGGTGACTACCGGTATTAGTTTATCCTCTTTCGAAAAACCTGACAAAAATTCTTCCCCAAGCAGATCTTTTTCCTTCCGGTGTTTCCTTGCGAATGCTTCCACCTGTGCCGCATAATTCAAAGAATCCTGTACCATGCCACGGACAACCATTGCATAATGGATATCTGTCTGGTTTTCTACTCCTATAATCAGATAGGTCACACCATCTGCACTTTTAATTGTACAGGATTTCAGCAAATCCCGGATTTTTTCTATTGTCTGGCTTCCCTTTTCTGTAAAAGGAATGCCCAGCTCTGTAACATCCTTTTCCACCAAATCCTCCGGATGAATCACCTGCTCTCCATCAAATAAAACATAATTACAGAGATCCGCAAATTTATCATTCATTGCCATGTACTTTTTGGTTACAACATTCCTTTTTCCCATACTCTGCCTTCTTTCTTTACGTGGCTGGCACAACGTAAAATAAATAGACAAACAAAAAAGATTATTTATCAGACGATGTACTAGACTTGGTTATATTATATGTGCTTTTTGTGTCATTTATAGGGCAATTAACATTAAGTGCTCCAAAACAAGGCGTATAGGAAACAAGCGCTTCCTATACTTTGATACAGCCAGCATAACGTAAGTAGGTAATTATCCGTATCTTGACAAAAAGCAATTACCGCATTTCTGAACATTGCAATCAGATATGCGGTAGCTGTTTTTCTTTTTATTATTTCGCTTTTGTTTTTATCTCTTCGGGTAAACTATCCGACCATGGCAACAGCCTGTCCAGCTCCTCCGGTTTTGGAAACGGCCCCATCTGGCGGAGTTCTTCCAGCACATAGGCAAGATACATATATGATTTCAGACCATTCAGCAGTGCTGTTTCCGTAATGCTGTAGACAACAGCACTGGCATCTGCCCCGCGGATGCTTTTGGCAAACAGCCAGTTCCGGCGTCCGACGGAAAAATTTTTCAGGGCACGCTCCGTACTGTTGTTGTCTATGCTCAGATGGCCGTCTTCCAGATACCGGCGCAGATACTTTTCCTGGTTCAGGGTGTAAAGAATGGCACCACCAATAAGAGAAGACCTGTCCACGGAGCCTTCCATTGTATGCAGCCATTCAAACAGTGCGTCCAGTACCGGGCGGGACTGTTTCTGGCGTTCTTCGTATCTTTCTTCTGCTGTTTTGTCACGAACCAATTCCTCGATTTTATAAAGGATTCCGATCCGTTCCATCGCCTGCCATGCAACCGTTTCTTTCAGCTGTTCTTTCGTGAAGTCCTTTTTAATGCGGTAAGGGCTGCGTCAAAACGGCGCCTTGCATGGGCAAAACATCCGGTGATCATAATGGCATCCGCCATGCCATAGTACGCCTGGTATCCGTCACAGGTCAGATACGCCCACTAAAGTGCACCCTCATTCCAATACACAACAATGGTAACTACCGATATTAATTTATCCTCTTTTGAAAAACCTGACATAAATTCTTCCTCTGACAGCTCGACACTCCTTGTTTTGGATCGCTCACTCTACTCAACTTTCAAAACGCTTGGATACCCACAATCTGTTGCGTCTTTATCCACATAAACATGAATCCAGTTCGAATCACTATTCATACTAACAATATTATAAACTTCACCATTACAATAAATTTTAGTTGCAGTTTCAAGTTTTGCATAGTTGTATGATGTATTGTTAAACAGTATTTCTGCATTATTAAAATTAAAAATACCGTTTGTCCAATTGACATCTGTAATCTCCGCTGCATATAACTCAACAATTTCTTCCGATATCACTTTTCCATCCAATACACTAAGTTGAAATACATTTGATGTTGACAATTCTATAACTACCGCTTTGGTATAGCAAGATGTATCTCCATATTCGGATGTTGCTTTCAAAACCACAATATAATCTCTTCCTGTATTAAAAGCAATTTCTTCCAGTTGATTTTCAGAATACAATGCCGTACAGTATATATTTCGATGATATAAAGTCTGCAAATACCCCCAAGCTCTCCAACCATCCTTTACCAACATACATTTTCCACCATCAATATAATTCTCTTGCAAATAATCCCTCATTATAATAGTATCTTGATATTCACTCAGTAACATTGTCTTTCCACTACTGTAAGTACCTAATCCTGCAATGATGATAAAACCAGAAGAAAATAATGTAACAATCCAAACAACTTTTTTTGATATTTCTCCTAATGCATATACACTTACTATAAAAATAAAGATTAGAATCGTTGCGCCTTTAAGTCGATCGAATGTATATGAAATCGCATGCTCCATCATGAGTAGATTTTCAAAAATCGGGAAAATGAATACAGTTATGACAACCAAGTATTTCTTTTGAATAAATATATCTGCCAGCTTCTTTCTGGATGATTTAACTAACAGTGCAATCCCCAAGCACATTATTACAACCATCAGTAATGGCAAATAAGAATTCTTATATCCTGTCAATAATGTAGTCAATGACGCTTCACTTCTGGCGCCAGCTCTCGAAGTCATTGTAGAAATGATATCTGAAACACTTAAAATAATCGAAAATCTGTAAATGTAATAACCGAATGCGCTTATTGTAATCACTGCTAATACAAAAACTTTTGCAACTGTTGTTGTTGCAAGTGAAAATCTTCTTTTTTGATTTTCATCTTTCTCTATCTTGAAATCTAAAACAAGAATTCCAAGTGCCATTCCTATATTACAAATATATCCAGTCCATTCAGAATACGGATACACAAATGAAACTATAAAAAATAACAATAATAATCCCTTATTTTTTCTTTTTTCAATGAAAAGCAAAATGAATAAAATTGTTTGTAGTAGCAAAAAAACTTGTGTCAAACTATGATGCCAGTATACAATTCCTTGTGTATAAAGAACCTCTGGTAAAAACATATACACTACTACAGATAACCAAAATATAATCTGCTTTTTAAACAGCATATACATAATAAAGCCGACAAGTACAGCACTCAGAAGCATACATAAACAATTAAAAATATAAAGGCTGTCTACTGTTAAATCTAAATGAAAAATCTTGCAAAAAAAATAAGGTACAGAAAATCCTAGCGGAGAAAATGATACATAGTAACTATTTCCAAATTCATCTTGAAGCAAAGAAGGTCCATTCATTATATCTTTATCATAAGTACTTCCATAGGTTTGAATAGGCAACCAATGATGTATTGAACTTGGTGTTTCATCATAAGCTTGCATTGTCAATAAAACATGATATGTAGCATCTGACATATAAAATCCTTCTGCTTCATGAGGTTTCCTTATAAATGCAGATATTGTAAATATAATCAAAAAAACAGCAGCTATTAGAATATAGTTCTTCTGTAACTCAATCTTGGTTTTCAACGTTTAATTCCTCCTCATGGTATTTGAAATTATAGAGAATATAAAAAGCGTACCTTTCTTATCTCGCAATACACACTGCACCAAAAATCACCAACACTACACCAAAAATCTTCTTCTTTGTTATTTTTTCATTCAATATTGTTCCAGATAAAAACAACGTCCAAATATATGTAAACGATGTCAATGGCAACACTACAGAATAATCCAGATACCTCAAAATATATATGTTCAGCACTGCCGACAGCACATACAGTATTCCTCCAAGATACAAATTCTTATTTTTAATTAGTTCAACAATTCCTCCTGCTCCGGAGGCTTTCTTTAAGAACAGTGAAGCCACTGCTCCTATCAGCGTCATCAACAGTAAAATACAGTAATAAATCACTCCTCATCACCTCCGGCTATCAGAATAACTCCGGCAATAATAATCAGAACTCCCACACATTTTACCAGTGATATTTCTTCTTTCAGGACAACACCTGCCAGTACTATACTTAACACATAATTCAGACTAAGCATAGGCTGTAACACTGACAGCTTTCCATATCTGTACGCCACCAGCATCACCAAGGCTCCAATGCCATAAAAAGCAAATCCTGCAAGCAGCACTACAATTCCATACGCTGATGACAATTTCCATAATAACTGTCCCACACAGACACACAGGGAAGAAATTATCATCAGCAGGATTCCTTTTTTATTCTTCTGCAACGATTCCAACATACTATGACCTTTCCTTTTCCGGTTTATATGCACCGAATAAATTTTTGAAAAGTATCTTCATCAGTTCACTGTTTCCCTTGAAAAAACTAATCTTTGTCGGCACTTTTCCCGTTTTAGGATAAGCCCTTGTAACAGGAATCTCGCATGCTTTATAACCAAGCTGGGTGGCTCTTACAGAAAGATATGCCAGCAGTTCATACGTCATAAAAATATCCCGCAGCGGCTTTACCCTTTCATCCCTGAGATATTCCGCAGAATACCCCCTGTAGGCATTGGTAGTGTCAGTAAACCACTGCCCTGCCGTAAGGGAAATCACCGGTGCATGAATCAAACGGACGGAAAGCAGCCTGACAAATGGTGTATTTATTGCCCTGCCTCCACGGACAAATCTGGAACCCTGAATCAGACCATACCCTTCCTTCAGTTTGTCAATAAATTTAGGAACATCCTCTATACTGTCCTTATTGTTTCCGTCTATTGTAATAATTCCTTTATATCCTCTCTGTAATGCCCACCAGATTCCCATTCGCAGCTGGGCGCCCTGCTTTCCTGCGTCACGTTTCACCAATAACGCATTCACCTTTAATTTTTTCAGTTGTTCTTCCTCCGTACAGCCATCCGTGGAACCACCATCACAAATCACGATATCCGCGTATGTATGTACATTATATTTATATGCGCGCTCCAGTTCTTTGCGAATTCTGTCGCCTTCGTTAATAATTGGAATCAGCACACAGTATTCCGAAGTTTTTCCTTCATACTCCATACATTCAAACTTAGGTACACCCTTCTGCTTTTCATAAATCATGCAAATACCTCCCTCAAATAATTCATCACTGAAATAATATCTGAAGTGTTTTCCTGCTGCTTCATCTCAATGGAAACAAATCCCTGGTAACCGGCATTCCACAGCATTTCAGCCAGTACTTTGTGTTCCTGTCTTTCCCTGATTTTTTCCAGTCCAGGTTCACTTATATGGACATGATTAATCAGTCCCACATTATCACAAAATGTTTCCAGTGATTCCTCATTCTGCAAAACCGTCCCAAAATCCAGATTTAGACGGAAACCTTTACTGTCCACCTCTTTAATCAGTGCAATTGCAGAAGCAGTGTCATTAATAAAATTTGTGTTATAAATTGGCGGATTTGCCTCCATCCCAATGACTGTGCCATGGGCATAAGCATATTCCCCCAAGTCCTTGAAAAACGAAACTGCTTCCTCCAGTTCTGCATTTTCTCCAATATTCCGGTTTCTCGGACAGCCGAACACCAGATTTCCACAACCAGCAACCTCTGCAAACCGTACAGCCTCTTTGGTATATTCCAGCAGACATTTCCTTTCTTCTGCGGAACTAAACATGTTTTCTGTCCTTCCATACCATATTGACTGCATGGAAGCTACCTGCAAACCATACTCCTTCTTCATCTTCTCACACCATTTGGCAGTCTCGCTCAAATGTGCGTATGGTGCAGTTGGAAACAGTTTTGTCGGTGCAATTTCAATTCCGGTAAATCCCATGTCTGACATGGTCTGGTACATTTTTTCATTTTCAGCAACAGGCCAGGCAATATTTGAAATGGCTAACTTCATAAAATACCTCTCATTTTTGATACATATTTTTTTATGTCCTCCAGAACAGCCTCTTTGGTTTTTATATATCCGTCTGCCCCTCCAAAATATTCTGCATGTTTTGTTCTGTAATTAAAATAAGGCACTGGTTTATCCATACAATTTACAAATTCCTGTCCAGTAAGAAAGAAAAACAATTCCCCTGCCGTCACAGGCTCCACTGCCAGATTCAGCAGTTTTATATCATGCTTTAACGCAATTTTGATATCGTTCCAGAGATTCTCCAGATTATAATACTGGTAAGTTCCACGGCTGTCGGTGAAATTAAGCGCTGAGAACCCTGCTTTTTCAAACTCTTCCTTCAGTTTCTGTTCCTCTTCCTTTTCCAGTCCTTTATACTTATAAAAACCATTTTCCAGATTATAATAACTGTCCTGGATCAGCTGGCTGTTCCCAGATAAATTTCTGTATTTTTCTTCCGTCAGCATTGCAGGAATTATTTTTATAAAATCGTAAATGAAATTCTTTTTTAGATTTGCCCCATACAATCCAGGCAGTCTGACAATCAGTGCATCAGGAAAACTTTCACGTACCTTTTTCTCCAGATACATCCGGTTTTTCCCATACGCTGCAAGATTACTTTCCTCAATCGCTGCTTCCTCATCCACATTATCCGGATTATGGTAAACAGCTATTGTGGAAATCAGTACCAGTTTTTTAGGAGCAATGTTTCTGATGTTTCCCAAAGCCTCTTCCATCATCGCAAAATCCGCTTCCGGATTCCTGTTTGCCAGAAACATTTCTGCCTTTACTCCGGAATATACCAGCAGGTCCGGATTTTCTCCATATGCCTCCTGTACATTCTTTGAATTAAATAATCCTGAAAATTCATGCTTTGCAGCAATATTACTGCCTACAAAACCTGTGTAACCTACCAAATATTCTTTCATATATACCTCACAACCGTTACCTGGATATTTTCTCAATTGATTCAAATACATATTCCTTTTTCTTGAAATTCAAATCCAGAATAACTGCCTCATACTTTATTATCATTGTCAGAATTGCAAACATTCCAAAAAAGCTGCCGGATATGATTAACATCAGGGTTGTCCAGCCTTCTATCGGCTGTCCTGCAACAAACACTACTGCTGCATATACCGCCATTCCCAGAGTCAGCAGCATCATAACAACAGCCATCAGTCTCGTTGCCTTATATGCCACATCAGTGAACAACAGTAACGAATTGACTGCCAGTTCACTCTTATCCTTTTTATTGCTCTTTCTGTTTTTTGTTCCGTCGTAACTGATTGTCTTCAATTTAAGTCCACAGTTCGCATATACTGCCTGTCTGTATGGAATGGTCCTGCTCAGGGAATTCACCCGGTTAATTGCCCTTCGTGAAATTACACGGAAACGTTCTGTTGAAAGCATATATTCCATGTTGGCAAACTTATTAAATACTTTATAAAAAAGTTTTGATGTCCATTTCTGTCCATTCTTAGGGGAAGCACTGACAATGTCAAAACCTTTCAGGGATTCTTTGTAAAGGTCAAAAACCATATCCACATCATAATCCATCAATACTGAATCAAATTCATACACAAAATCACCTATGGACAGGTCAATTCCTGCATTCATTGCCATTTCTGTTCCCTGATGGTAACTCATGCTTAAAATGCTGGTAGCGCATCCTTCAAATCCGCTGGTCACTTCCCTGATAATTTCTACAGAAGCATCCGTGCTTGCATCATTTACAAAAATCAGTTCAAACTTCAAAAAATTCTTCTGCAAAGCATCATACAGCTTTCCTACAAACTCCCCTATTACATCTGCGTCATTATGAACATACACTACCGCCGAAATAAAATTCTTTTCTTTTGACAGTTCCTGCTTCATCACTCTGTCCCTCCTAATAAAATTTCATCCAAATCATAAACCGTATTGATTTTTCCAGACAGTACACTTACAAAGGTCGGAGATGCAGTATGTACCTTGATTACTGTCGGTCTGGAATCATCAATTTCCGAAGCCTTTAGAATCGGTTTCATGGAAAACAAGGATTCCTTGTAGTCAAAACCATATTCTTCCTTTAAATACTTTCTTGCAAGGTTCGACATATAACTCCACGCTGTTTCTGGTTTTGCAGGACAGTCATTGCAATTTCCCAGCTGGTCTACGGAACAGAATCCCTGTGACTCCTTCTGACATGGAAACGTTGGAACCTTTTCAAAACTTGCCATGTGTGGGGTAAAGGTTACCGAAGTCAGAGAATGCAGCCCCGTTTTGCCAAACGGCATGATGGAAAAAAATGGTCCATCCATTACTGTAATTCCGGTATCCCTCAATCTGTCATTTACATCACAAAGAATAATTTCACAAAGTTCATACTTAATTCCAAACTTGTCCTCTTCGATTCCCTGACATTTCCCGATAATCTGGTTTGTGGAAGCATACGTTGCATTCAGAACAAATCCACTATACAACTTGTCACCATTTTCCAGCTCCACTTCATAACATTCCTTCTCTTTGGCTATTTTCGAAATTCTCACACTATAACGTATTTCAACATTCGTATAGTTCTTTAACTCTTCCAGAAAATATTTCTTCAATATCTGTGCGTCATACGTATACTCCTCTGTCAGGAACGCTCCATCACACATTTCCTCATTGAAATACTTTTCTACAGGCACCTCATCACAACGTATTTTTGCTGCTTCGCAAAACTTTTTAAACTGCCCTGCATTTGTCCATGAAAAAGCATCCGAGGTGGCATATACCTGGTCGAATTTACTATGTACACAGAAACCATAGTCCTGATTAAAGCGCTCAAAATATCCAGCTGATTTAATTGCCGTGGAAAACGATCTTGGATAATGATAGCCCATGTGTACCCTTGCCTGATTAATATAGGTTGCTCTTTTAAACGGTGCGGCATCATGTTCCAGGACAATGACCTGTTCGCCACGCTTGGCACAGAACAGGGCAGAGTACAGACCGTATAAACCGGCACCGATGATGATTTTATTATACTTCATTTTTCTTATCCTCCGTCATCAACTGAATCCGAATCCTTTTCTTTAACATACTATATACTGTAACTACTGAAACTATCCCAAATAAAGTATTTAATGGATATGCAGCAGATAAATATAAGTGAGTGACCGCATTATAAGCTGAAATATGCGTATATGAAATTCCTCCAACTAATACTACTAAACTCCCCAATACTCCACTCAAAAAAAGCCACATTTCTTCACAAATATTTTCTTTTTTCCTTACGCTGATAACATACATTACTGTAATATATACGTATCCTATAACTCCAATAACAAAAAGAACAGGATTAACCTTTTTATATATTGAACTGAACCTATTTATCAAATCTACTCTTTTTTCTGAATATGAAGCATAAATATCCTCACTCTCAGCCGTACTCACATTATCATACAGCATTATCAAATCCTCATTTTCAGTAGTAACCAGTTCATAATACTGTTTCTCTCCAGTAGATGAAATAATTTCCACTTGCAATGGAAATCTACTTTGCTCCAACTCAGAAAGACTGATGGCGAATCTGCATTGATTCGCATTCTCGTATGATAGATTAAATTCATAAATAAAATAGTCATATATATCCGGACTTTCCATAAAATTTATTTCACTTATTTTATTGTAATTTCTATCAACTATATTTACTGCTTTCCAGTCCTCATTTTTTGCAAACATCCAACCGTTAATACTCGTCACATATCTTGTGGGATATATTGCCAAATTACCTGTTAAAGATTCATATAACCTGATTCCTTTGTTTTCAATGTCGTTATCAACACTTTGTTCAATACTAGCCGCAACTCCCGCATATTCAATAACAGACTTCAACGTTTTTGGCAGTTGTGTTAAAAGTTCAGAAAAAAACTCACTTTTCCATGGAGCCATCATAACGGATGGCATTATATTTCTTCGCTCTAATCTGCCTTCCTCTATTGCTTGTTCTATTTCATTAGAAACAGTCATATAGAAATTATTAGCTTTTTGTGCATCTGCATAATATCCAGAAGCAGCTACCGCATCTCTTAACGCCCAAAAAAGCCGGCCATGTTCCACTTCCATGTCGCCTGTTGTTTTTCCATGTATTTCCCAAGCATCGAGTGTAATATTTATGTTTTCCTGAATACTTTTTAATGTAGGACTTTCTTCACAAATCCGATTCATTGTCTCTCTTGGTACAGAAACATAGTCTATATCATCATTTGGTCTTACAGAATAAATAGATTTCATAAAATCGGAATATGCACTATCACTCAATTCATTTGTAGTATAAATTCCATAATGTATATAATTTGTTAATGCTATTGCATTATTCATTATTAGAAATACTACTAATGGTAATACACCTATGCCAATTCTTATAAATCTATCTTTTTTCTTAAATTCAAAAAACACCTTTAAAACTGTAACAAAAATAACGCCCGCAACAAACGGCAATACCCAAATTCCATCTTCACGGGTATTCCACATTATTCCTAACGAAACTCCTGCTAATACTGCCCAAGCTATCATTTTTTTCTTACTTTGCTTTCTTTCAATATACATTGCAAAAAAGCAAGCAAGTAAAATTATTATGTGGGCCGGCGTCAATGAACATCTATATACTCTTTGAAATGCATGTAAGGACATTGTAATAGGATCAAACAATAAAATTATGTATATAAAAAATAAGCCAATTTTATTTTTATATACTTTACTTATAACAAATATCATAAGCATACATGCAAAAAAATAATTTAAAGCTATTCCTGTTAAGTACGGCATTCCTATCTTATTACAAAATGCCAGAAAAAGAGGATATACAATTCCTTTTACCAGTGTCATCTGATTGTATTCGCCCAACCATTCTCCAGCTAATAAACTTTGAGCCATATTAACCATCATTCTATCATCATGAACAGCATATGTTATCGCGTAAATAGGCAGGTTCTGTACTAAAACCACTTTAATAATTCCTGCTAGTAAAATTACAACACTTAGCAGATATTTTTTATTCACCGTAGAAAAGCTTTTTTTTGAATCTGAAGCCATTGTTACTCTTCCCTTTCATTCTTTTTTATTTTTTCTATAACCTCAATAACTCCTTTTTCAATACCATTCTTTATACTCCATTTCAATTTTTCCTTACTTTTAGAAGCATCCAACACATTCTCCTTTACATCGCACTTCCGAATATCCTTATATTCAATCTGTGAAAACTTCTTTCCTATCTCCGTTTCAATAATTCCTATAATCTCACTAATACTAGTCGCAACTCCCGTTCCTACATTGAATACCCGCTCCATCCCACAATATTCAATCATACACACAAAAGCCTCTATTACATCATCTATAAAAATATAATCTCTTTTCGTATCACCAAATACCGTTATTGGCTCATCATCCAACAACTTCCGGATAAAAATCGGTATAATCCCCTGCATACGGTTCTGCTGGGTCCAGACACCATAAGGATTCGATATTCTTGCTACAATAAATTCCATTCCATAGTAACGGTTATACAATGCTATATAATTTTCTATAGAATTTTTCTGAATGCCATAACTGCAAATTGGTGCCGTCCGGTCTGTGACTTTGTGAGGCTGTCCAAAAGATTCCCCATATACCGTCCCTCCCGATGAAGAAAAAATCAATCTTTTCACGTTTGCTTTCACCATAGCCTCAAATAAACGAACCGAAGGAATTACATTTGTCAAAATCTCCTGCTCAATTGCATGTGTGCTGTCTGTTGGAAGTGCTGTAGAAATCAGATGGAAAACCAGGTCAACCTGGTTTTCCACTAAAATTTCATAAAAATTCTGCTCTTCTGCAAAATTTCCAATAATACTTTTTCCTTTAAATTCATATACAGGCTCACATCTGTCGTAAACCAGTACATTGTGTTCTTCCTGCAGACGCTTCACCAGAAAGGAGCCGATAAATCCGCAACCTCCTAATACTAAAATGTTTTTCATATCCTAAACTCCTTTGGTAAGTTCTTTTACCTTTTCTTTCAGTTTTCCTGATTCTCCCAGATTGGAAATTTCAGCACCAACTGCAAATGCAAACTGTTTCAGCAGGCAACTGCAGATATCATTTTTTAAACGCTTTGTATATTTAATTCCCTGATAATCAATATAACTTACAATGGAATTCTCCAGATAATGTTTCACTCCCCATACCGGATTAATATTGGACGGATGCTCATAAATCCGGTAATTCTGTATGCAGAAGTCAACCAGTTTCTCCAGTTCCGGACATTGGAACTTCTCATTCTTCTTCAATGAAGTGTACTTATCTGAATGTTTCATTACATCGTCAAAAATTTTAACTGAGTCTTTCAGAAAATCCTGGAAGGTATCATAATGCTTCTTTCCTAACTCATCTACTCTTGCAAGAATCTCTGACATCATACAACTCGAACGGACAATCCGGCTTACCACGACATTCTCATCTTCTGCCGGTGCCTTTTTATCCGGAAAAATCCTGAAAAATGCTTCATTTTCAACAATGGCACGTTTCATGTAATAATCTGCCACCCGGTTATGCGCATGAACTACCCGTACCCCGGACAACAATTTAATCTTATATCCTTTTTTTAACAGACGGATTCCCAAGTCCAGATCTTCCGCATAATTAAACCTGTGCTTAAATCGCATGAAAACTTTACGTTCTACAATACATGCAACATCATTCAAGGATGCATTTCTACGCAACGTATCGTCATCTGTGCAGTTTTCAATAGAACCAACTACATCCTTTTCAAGGAAGCCAACGTATCTGGCATGTCCAAAGGATGCAATTCGATAATATAAATCTGTTCCTTCCGGACACTGTTCGCCACAGGAAACAGCAGATACTTCCCCAGATACAATCGGTTCTGTCATCTGGAACAGCCATTCATCCGAAGATGGCATGGCATCCTGTGTCATAAATGCAATAATTTTTCCATGCGCAGATTCTGCACCAAGATTTCTTGCATAGGAATGAGAAAACTTCTCATTCGGAATTTCAACAAGAGTTACATTATGTTCCCGACAGGCTTCCACCGTTCCATCTTTACTGCCGGAATCCACCACAACAATTTCCACAGACCCGCAGTTTTTCTGACGTTCCAGTACATTCAGCATTTCCTTAAACTGCTCTCCTCCGTTATAAGTCGGTATTACCACAGACACATCATACGTACTCTGGGTATTTGTATCCAAAGCTTCGATAACCGTATCAATTGCCCTGTCAAATGCCTCCTTACCAAAATTGTTCATATAAACCATTCGCGCTTGTTCACCAATGTCTGATAAATTCACTTTTCCATCCAGCACAATTTGTATTTTCTCTACCAGTTCCATATAGTCGTCATTATGGTAAACAAAACCATTTACACCATCCTGAATAAACTGTGCAGACCCTGCATTTTCAGAACAGATTACCAATTTCTTCATCAGGAATGCTTCCGTCACAACAATTGGCATTGGATCATCCCGGGAAGTACATACCAGACAATCAATCTGTCTGTATACAGACTTCAACTGCTCCGGATTCACTTCTGGAATGTGCCTCACATTAAGCGGATACTTTTCACATAAATAACGAATTTTTGCAGCAATTGGCTCATAATAGTTCTTGCCAATGAACAGAAAATAGCAACGTTCCACACATTCCTTCGAAAGTGTCAGAATCGCACTTGCCAGAATATCCTGTCCCTTCCGTTCTTCCTGCATACCTATGGAGGCAAATACTATTTTCCCTGCAGTATTACCAATAGAATATTCACTGCCTGCATTCACTTCATACAGATAATCCGGTACATAATACAGAAGTGTATCTGCCTGGTAATTTGGAAAATTACTTAAAAGAACCTTTTTGGCATATTCACCACCACAGTAAATTTTCACATTTTCACCAACTTTTTCTGGCATAAGTGCTATCTGTCCCGGATGATAGGATACCTTTGCTTCATGAATCCACCATATTACCGGAAGTCTCAGACCTGACAACCTGCTAACAAGCGGTGCACATACAATCGTATTTAATACAGCGAAAGAAAACAACTGTACATACTTTAAAATAAATTCACTGGTCATAAACTGATCGAATACCACAACAGGTATTCCATCTTTTACCAGAGTATCTATCAGTTCTCCACCATTCGGAGAAAACACAACCGGGCTGTATCCATCCTCCAGTAATTTTTTTGCAAAATACCTCACTGCAACCGGACCACCTGTCAAATCCAATGTATGGGACACCAGTAGTACATTATTATCAATAAAATCCGAATTATATGCTGCCAGTTTTTCTGTGTTATATATTGCTATAGAATGAACCGCCGACAAATAAGTCAGTTCACCAACAAGAGTTTCAAAACAAATTTCACTACAGTCAAAACCTTCCGGCAGTGTTACATTCTCCACCTGTTTTTTCCGTGCAAAATATCCCTTAATTTTCTGCACTGCAAAACGAGGTCCGCCTACTTTTAATGCACTGAATGTTTTTCCAACCAGACTCAGTGCCCGGTTCTTCTTTATCTTTGAAAAAATGACACGGGGACCATTTGTATATCTCCATGATTTTGAATTAAGCATCCGGTTCCGTTCTTCCAGCACAGAATAATACAGTCCCTCCAGTCCACGATAATCATTAATCAGCTGCTGTCTCTGAATTTCTGAACTTTCCAGCGACATCTGGGTCATCTTATGAAGTTCTTCCATAGTTGTCATCTGAAGCTGAAGCTGTTGATTTCTGCTTTCCATCCTCTCTGCATTGTTTTTTACACCTGCAAGCTCTATTATGACATTCTCTAGTTCTGACTGGCATTCTGCCTCTGTATTCCTCAAACAATCGCGTTCTTCTTTTGTTTTTTTCAGAAGTTCCTGCATTGTTTCTATCTGAAATTCAGCATTTTCCAAACTTTTTCGAGTAACTTCATATTTCCTTTTTTCTTCCTCGGTCTCCGTTACAGCAAAGGAAAGAGTTTTCTTTGTCTCTTCTAAAGATTTTTCCAGCAGAGCATTTTTTGCCTCGTATTGTCTACAGGTCTGATATACTTTTTCCTGCAGGATTTCTCTCTTATCCTGTTCCTTTTTCAATTCTTCTGAAAGCTTTTTATTTTCCTGTACGACTCCTGCATTTTCCTGCTTTAAACGCACATTTTCACATTCCACTGTCATCTCCAGCTGATGCAGTTTCTCCTGTACCGCCTCTCTCTTTTCACTTTCTTTAAAAAGTTCTTCCTGAAGCCTTACGTTTTCTTTTTCCAAATAACTATTGCTCTGCTCTAATATCACATTTTCTTTAGTATACTGCAACTGACTCTGATGCAGTTTTTCCTGCATTTCAAAAATTGTATTTTTCATATTATCCTCAGCCTGCTTCTGCATTTCTGAAATATTGTCCTCCATCTTCCGAATGTTTTCCCGCTCTGCTTCTAATTTTTCCTCATATTGTACCTTCAAATTTCTTTCCTTTTCTTGCTGTTCTGTCACAAGACGATTCATCTTTTCCTCTGTCTGCATTCTCTTTTTCACTTCTTCCTGACACCCAGCATCAGAATCTGAAAGCAGACTCCTGACAGAGCATGAAGTATCCCTGTCCAGATACATAATCCGCGCAACTATAGATATAGAACTGATATCTCGTCCTGCAAAATCCACTCGCACCTGCGGGTCCGTATTCAGAAATATAATACTGTTTCCTGTTTTTCTTCCATTACAAACTTCATAATCCAAAATTTCATTTCCGCTACGAAAAGACAGATCAAAAAGAACACACTCTGCGCCTTCCACTGGATCAAAGCGAATTTCTGTTGTCCCTTTCGGCACATAGGCTGTCAAATCAATTTCTGTACTGTCATTATCCCTGTAAAAAATAAGGCAGTCCTCTTCGTTAAAACCTTTTCCATCGTTATAATATACCTTACAAAATATTCCTCGTTCTTTTTCTTTGAGGCTTATTCTGTTGCAAAAAACCAGATTTACTTTTTGGGCATACTCCAGTTTATTTGCTTTCCCTACAAACTGATACACTTCGCCATATCTATGTTGTTTCAAAAAATTTTTTAAATTTTTACTTATCTCATTACACATACCATTTCCGCTGGTTTGTTCCGTTGCCATTGTCGGAAGAAACTGGGCATCTAATTCCACCAGAAAAAATCCTTGTTTCAACAAAAATTCACTCAGATTATTTCCTCCCCAGAAATGAATATGTGTAGAGTCCAGAAGTCCTGTTTCAGTATAATCAAAACGGTCTTCAAGTAGCTTTATAATTACATCATTATGCGCAATATTCGGAACTGAAAATAACAGCAGTCCATCTTCTTTTAACAAAATACTGGCTTTTCTTAATGTTTCATCTGGATTATGTAGATGTTCCAACACATCCGCAAAAACTATTGCATCAAATGATACTCCCGAAAAATAATCCAGCCACTCATCATTCTCTATATCGCCGCAAACTCCATCCACAAGATACTGCTTAGCAGTTTCAAATGCTTTCTGATCCATCTCTATGGCATATACCCGACATTTTTTCTTTTCAGTTAGATATCTTGCTAAATTTCCTGTGGAACATCCGAATTCCAGTACTGTTGATCCATCTGCAATATGCGCTGCCAACTTACCTGATGGCAATAAATCAATGGATTCAAACTCATAATCATATTTTCCCATGCTATCTCCTCATATACTTTCCAGACTACCTTAACTCACAGGCATTCCTTTGTACGCACTACAGACTTGTGCAGTCTCACCTATCATCTTCACTTGACCTTTTTCCAGCCATAATACCCTGTTACACAGTCTCTCAATCTGTTCAATAGAGTGTGATACAATAAGTACTGTTGTTCCTCCACTCATCATTTCCTGTATTCTCTGTTCACATTTCTGCTGAAACAGAAAATCCCCGACGGCGAGAATTTCATCCACAATCAGAATTTCAGGTTTTACAAGCGTCGCAATAGAGAATCCAAGTCTGGCTACCATGCCGGAAGAAAAATTCTTAAGAGGTGCTTCCACAAACTCCTGTAGTTCCGCAAACTCTATAATTTCATCAAACTTTTCCTTCATGAACTCTCTTGAGTACCCCAGCACAGAACCATTCATAAAAATATTTTCCCGGGCAGTCAGTTCCATATCAAAACCTGCTCCAAGTTCAATCAATGGAGAAATTGTCCCTGCTGTTTTTACCGTCCCAGAAGTAGGTTTCAAAATTCCTGAAACAAGCTTCAACAACGTACTTTTTCCCGAACCATTCAATCCCACAATGCCAAACACTTCACCTGATTTAATTTCAACCGAAACATTTTCCAAAGCAGTAAACTCTTCAAACATCAGCTGCCTTTTCAGAAATTTAATCAGATACTCCTTTAAGTTATCAATACGTTCCTTGCACATATTAAACTTCATTGTTACATTATTTATTTCAATTGCATTTTCCATTTTGAATTCACAGCCTTTCTTAAATGAACAGTATAAAACGATCCTGTTTCTTCTTGAATACTGCAACTCCCAACACCAGACTCATGGCAGAACACATTGTCATGACCAGCAGTTGTTCCACATCCGGCACTGCTCCGTACAAAGTCAACTGACGAAAATAATCCACATAATAGTACAGCGGATTCAGTTTCATAATGGTCTGCATGATTCCCACCAGAATCTCTTCCGGATAAATGATTGGTGTCAGATACATCCACACCATGGTAAGAACACTATATAAGTGAATCATGTCCCGAAAAAACACTGCCACAGTAGACAAAATCATACCAAGCCCGATAGCGAATACCAGTGCCAGAACAAGTGGTACTGGAACAAGCAACAGTCTCCATGTAAATTCCACTCTTAATACCAGCATGACTACAAATAATGCAGCCAACGAAAATAACATATTTACAAAAGAAAAGAAGCATTTCTGCATCGGAAAAATGTATTTCGGAATATACACCTTTCGTATTAGGGCACTGGCTCCGATAATAGAAGTCATGGCACCGGAGGTAGCCTCTGTCACAAAATTGAATACCACCCAGCCGGTCAGGTAATACACAGCAAAGTTTTCAATTTCAAACCGGAACAGGTTCTGGAACACTGCTGTAATAACAACCATCATTAACAGTGGGTTTAAAATGCTCCACAGTAAACCGATAACCGAACGGCGGTATTTTAATTTGATGTCACGGACAACCATGTCTTCCAAAAGGAAACGATACTTTTTCAATGCCTGGAGATAAATGCGAAAATTCTTTCCCTCTTTAATAAGAAACAGTAAACACACTCCTAAAATCGCACCTATAAAGACAGAAAAAACACCTATTCCAAGACCCCATTCCAGACTTTTGGACGGATTCAGCACAACTTTTTCCAACATATAGGTGCTACCTTCCGGTCCATTAAAATCAACACGAAGATTAATCACATTTTTTTCTATAGAAAGAATGCTTCCCTGACTGGTTTCTTCTGGTACAAGAACCATACTCTTTATCTCAGAAAAAAACTCTTCTGCTGTCTCCGTATAAAACACCTGAATTTCTTCCTTTGTCTGAAGGCCTCTAAGACATATAGTTTCCACATAAGAATTCACATCTTTCAGAACAATTTGTGGATCGTTCCCGACTTTCAGTAAATTATCCGTCTGTTCCACGTTATTTAACTGCATCTCTCCCAGTTCATACTCGTTTTGAACATATTCTGATTCCTGTTTCAAAATCTGTTTTTCACACAAAAACCATCCTGTTCCAATAGCAAACAAGATGCAAAATAAAATAAATATCAAAGATATCTTTTTCTTCATATTCATTTCCTGTCTTTCTCCAAACTTCTATAACAACCCTGCCAGCAGGAGCATTTTCATGATGACATCATCACTTTTTCTCTGCCGGAACACCCTGCCGCTCCTGATTACATTCCATCTCATTTTTCTTTTTCTCTTTGCCTGCACCAGTTTTTCTGCCAGCACTCTTTTTTCTTCTGGTATTCCTGTTCCATACAGTCTCAGCAGTTCCTCTGCCTGCCTCGTCAGCTGTCCCCGGTGCTTCTTAAAATTCTTCACTCTTCTTTTGTAATTCTCTGCCAGACTGCTTGCCGCGCCCAACTCATTCCCGCCATGCTGACGGTATAAAATATAACTTTCTTCGTCATAAACTACCTGTCCAAAGCAACTGCCTACAAGGTAAACCCAGAAATCATGCATAACTGTGAATTCCGGCTTTCTGCCTTTCAGCAGACACAGCATATCCCGGTTAATAACACAGGTACAACCGGTGCACATATTTTCCACCAGTGCATTGCCAAAAAACGGTCTGACTATTTTATACCGGATGGCTGCCGGCAACAGCCGCAACTGTTCATCCACCAGCTGTTTTGCAGAGCAGTAAACCAGCGGACTTTTCCTGTTGTCCTGTCCTAATATTTTTTCAGAAAGATTTTCTCTTTCCAGCATTGTAACTGCCCTTTCAAGTTTCCCCGGCAGCCAGACATCATCCTGGTCAGAAAAAGCAGTATAGTCTGCCTTTTCCCCTGCCTCTTCGATTAAACGGAAGAAACTTTTTATGACACCCTGATTTTCTCCGAAGAACACCCGGATATTGTCATATTCTGCTTCATATTTTCGTAAGATTTCTACTGTTCCATCTGTGGAACCGTCATCCCTGATAAGAAGCTCCACTTCTACATTTTCCTGTGCCAGAATGCTGTCTATCTGTTCCCTAATATACTTTTCTCCGTTGTAGCTGGATAACAGCACCTGTACCTTTTTCATTGCAGCTCCTTATAAATTCGTTCCATGGTCATTTTCACATTACGGATATCATATTTTTCCGGAAGAAAAATTTTCTTTTTACTTTCCTCTGGTTTTCTGGTATTTTCTGTCCCGGCAGCACTATCCGCCAGTATTTCCCTGTTTCCACGGATATCACTTGCACATATTGGAACACCCGCCGCTGCTGCTTCCATCAGCGCCACCGGCATACCTTCCTGCTTCGATGGAAACACAAACAAATCCGCTGCATATAACAGGTTGCGGATGTCCTTCCGGTAACCTAACAGGGTCACTTCTTTCGAAAGCCCCAGTTCACCAATCAACGATTGCAGGTAATCCTTTAAATCACCCTGACCGCAGATAAAATATTGAAAATCTTTCGTCCCTTTTTGTTTTTCTTCTGCCAAAGCGCGTATAACGGTTTCATGATTCTTGCGTGGAATCAGTTCACCAACACTGAGTAACAGCTGTTCATTGTCTGCCACTCCAAGCTCCTGACGAATGGTTTTACGGATTTTTTTCCGTTCACCAGATTGTAAATCTGTTCCACCCCAATAATCCAGGTCAATTCCCACACCCGGAATATATTCCACTTTTGTTTTCTTACAATGGCAAAAATGCTTTGCACGCTGATAATCTTCCTCATTAATAGTAATCAGCACATCTGTCTTACCCGCCAGAAATCGTTCCACTGGATAAAACAACATCCAGTATTTCCATGGTGCCCCCTGATAAAAGTGAAAACCATGGGCAGTGTAAATAACTTTCAGAATTTCTTCTGAAACTATTTCTTTATCACTTGTCCGCACATTCTTTTTCCTCTTCCGATAAGACATTGCTGCCACTCTCGCCAAAGCAGCACCAACCGGAGTATGACAATGCAGAAGCGAAAAACATTCCTTCTGCAACAGTTCCTTCATCTGTCGGACCGCCACGGCATGTGCTCTGACCTGAAACGGCGAACGTGCAAAATCCACCTGGTGGCATATAATTCCTGTGCCGTCCAGACGCCGGTTGTCCGTCCCATAACTGACATTGTTAAAGTTGGAAGCATAATGTACTTCATATCCCATCTCCTGAAGAAGATGAACGTTATTCATTTCAAATTGTGGTACGAATCCACTCACATGAGTCACAATCAATGCTTTCTTCATCCAAACACCCGCATTTCTATATACTACAACTCGTCTAATTTTGAATGTTTTAAAAAAAGCCGCTATCCGGCTAAAACAACTTTCCGCAGGTGTACTAATGTAACATTTTGATAAATAATGTCATATTAGGTCCTAAACACCATTCATTATTATAAACACGTTCTTTTCCAGATGTCAATACCAGTAAATGATTTTTTACGCCTATTTTGCTGTTAAATAACGGCAATGTCCCATGCTGGCAGCATAATCCATTGCCGCTAAATTTATTAATCCTTCTTTTTTCCTCTCATCCGTTCCACATATTCCACCATCGGCTGGATATAATCCTTTCTCCTCTCCACAAACTCCCGGATACACCGGCTGCTGGCATAACCGCCCTCCAATGCCCCCTCCGCTGTTCCGGTTCCCGGATATCTGGCGAAGAACTGCTCATACAGCGGTCCATATACAGCCTCGAACTGTTCCAGCCGCTCCAATGCGGCATCCTGGGCAAAGACTCCTTCCGAAAGGCCAAGCAGTGTCTCATTAAACTTCGTCCGGAAGCCTTCATTTGTCATCAGATAGGCAAAGCACAGCACTGCCGGGTTATCTGTATCAAAATCCAGCAGACCTTCCGGTTTATAATTGTCCTCTTTGATGGTATTGGTTCTGGCATCGGATTTACCGCTGACACCGCCAAATTCCATGTCATAAAACAGAAACCGCCATCTGCCGTCTCCGTAACTGTCTTCTACGCCATCCGGGGTGATTGTCCGCCACATGGACCAGTTTTTGCCGGGCCAGTCCCATTTGTTATTTATCCAGCACTGTACCGTAAAGTAATCCAAGACCGACTGCGGGTCCACCAGGGTACAGAATTCCTCATAATCGGTCTGGTTTTCCAGATTTTCATGATAATCAAAAAATTCAAACAATTCTTTGAAATAGTAACTTTCTTCCTCTCCTTCCGGAATTTCTCCCGCATCCAGCTTATATCCAAGTTCCAGAGCCTCTGCATCACCTTTATAAATCACAACCTCTTTATTGTCCACACCGTACTTGTTTTCCATGTGATTATCGGTGTAATCCTCCTGCAGAACATATAGTCCCCAGTATTCTCCGTTTAAGTAGACGACACAGGGCCGGGATTTTTGTGTACCGCAGTCCAGTGACTCCACCAGCGACTGCCAGTAAGCGTCATTAAACTTTGCAGTAAACGCACAGTTTCCACCATTACGGAGCACCAGTGTTTTAAACTTGTCCATGACTTCACCCTGTTCATTCACATAATCCCCACCAAAGAACGCATATTTGAAATTCTTTTCCCCATACTCTTCCCTGGCATACAGACGCAGCCCCTTCTGTAAATCTGAGCGGGAGTAGTTTCCCTGGATACGAATGCCGCAGGTCTGGGCGAGCACTTCCGTTATCCCGTCCGGTGTACATTCCAGAAAAGAAACCCTCACTTCCTTTTCCCAGCTTTTCCCTTTCCTTTTGTAGTTTGCATCCAGACTCCGGGCAGTTTCACCATCCCAGATACCTCCATGCTCCACCACGTACTGTTTCCGTGCTCCTTCAAATATATTTCCTTTCACGTAAATACCATTATTGGAATTGAAAAAATCTCCATACTCCGCTGAAATACTGACCACCGCCAGACTGGTACCGGCCGCTTCACAGCTTTCTGCCAGTCCTTTCATGTGCTCCTCCATGGTTCCAATAAAATACGTAGCGGAAACCTCCCCGGAACAGGTTCCGTCCGGCTGCTTTGCCACAGCCCGCAGTACCGTACATTTGTCTACCGCAGACGCTTCCGGTGCTTCTATGCTGCACTGGAATTCGTTGTTACTTACATAATTAAAACTCCCGGCAATCTGGACCGGTTCCACCGCAGAAACCACAGTTTCCTCCTTGTCTCTGCGGTCGATAAAAATGGCATCCGTGTATTTTATGGCAGTTTTGCTGTCCGCCGGGTCACTGCCGTCCAACGTGTAATAAATCTCCGCTGTTTCGTCATAGGCTGCCAGGTACAAGGAAAACGCTTCCTCATACACACCACTGTAGGCAGAAAATACAAGCGGCTGATTCTTTGTCGGATTCAGTTCCGGGATACTTTCTGGTGCTGGAGCAGTTGTGTTTGCAGTATCGCTCTCTCTCGAAGGTTCTTCCGTAACTGTTGGTATTTCCTTGGAAAGTTCCTCTGCTGATGGGTCAGGAATCCCTTCCACCGTAGGTACGATTTCTACATTTTCTGGATTTTCTCTGGTCTGGCAGCCTGCCAGACCAATTCCAAGTATCAGTGCTGCCATAAATAAATTTTTCTTTCTCACCCTATCTCCTCCATCATCTGATCCATGGTACACAAATTTTCATCCGAATGCTCCAGCTCTCTGGAATAACGGTATACCAGTTCTGTCACCTCTTCCCTGGTCAGGTTCCCTCCGTTTTTCTTCCAGCGGGCTGCTGCCAGCTCTTCGATATAAAAAGCACTGCACACGGACATTTTCACCTTGGACGCCACATATTCATCGTAGACAGACCCACAAAAATAAGTATATAAAAAATACACCAGCAGTTGTTCCATCATAATATCCCAGTCCGGCATATGCTCTGCCTTCCATGCCAGAAAGTCCTGCTTTATTTCTTCATACACTGTTGCCCCATTTTCATATAACACCTGTTCTGTCTGAAGCAGGGTTTCTTCCCACTCTTCGGCCAGAAACTCCAGGTGATGAAGCAGGGCAGACAATGCCTGCGCCTCTTCATACGATGTTCTTACGCTGCACGGCACAAGTTTCCCATAAAGCGAGCTGTCCGCAAACAACGTTCCTTCGTCCATCTCCTCCTGAAAAATTTCAATAAAATTCCAAAGTCCCGCTGCCCGCTCTGCTACCGGAATACTGCGGTTCTGAAGAAACAGAAGCATTTCCCTCCGGGCTTCCAGCAGTTTTTCATACAGCATTGGGTCAAAGTCATCAAATTCTTCTTCCTCTGCTTCCACTTCCACATCATAAAATGTAACCGGTGCTTTTTGTGACAGTACAATCCTTGCCGCTTCCGGACAGGACACCGAAAGCGTAAATTCCCGCACATTTTCAAATTCCTCGATATGTCTGGGATATCTCCGGCAGGTATCACAAAAGGACTCCTCCCCAAGGGCTGTGTACATGTCACAGAGATTCTGTTCATTTAAGAAAGCACAGCATTTTCCCTGTTTCTGGTAAAATACGCCCTCTTTGAAATTTACCCCCTCCGTTATCCGCTGCTTAAACTCACCGGACACTTTTTTGTAACGCTTTAACGACTCTTCATCCACTACAATCTGCCAGCCCGCACAGCAGGTTGCTTCGCATTTATCAGCGATACAGGAAAATTTATTATAATAATCCGGAAAACTATGTATCATAAAACCACATCCATTCTTATCCATTTTGATTCTTGTTTACTGCCCGGTAAAATTTTAGCACGTTAGTTCAAAAAAGTACTTTACAAATCTGATAAATCTGGTATACTTCTGCTTGTGAAGATCTATAGCAACGCACGGATTCCGGTGTTTTGTTAGTATCATATCACATCTGCAGAAAGTCTGCTACTGAAACTTTCTGCGCAACTATACCAATAAAATTTGCAGAGTAGAATCTTGTGCGTCAAGTGCCGTGTGAACAGGGAGTTGTCATGCGGACGAAAAGTAGTGTATTTTTTCCTGCTTGCGGTACGAGGTTCGCATCCCGCTGCTGCATACATGGACAGAAGCCACGGTGCCAGACAATTGTAATTCTACACTGTTTCCATCCGGACTGCTTCTGTAACCGCTCTTCCATGATGCAGACGAACGAGGCTGCACAAAGGAGGAGTTTTTTTATGCAAAATGCAACCACAAAAACAAAACAGTCTCCCATCCGCAGATTTGTACAGATGTACATTGATTCTGCGCTGGAGATGAAGTATCTCATTACAATCTGTCTCTGTGCCATGATGGCGGCATTATCCATCGTACTCAGCTACACCACATCCTTTTATATCACCCCAACCATAAAAATTGGGTTTTCCGGTCTTCCAAACCGTCTGGTGGATTACATGTTTGGTCCGGTTGTCGGCTGCCTTTTTGGCGGAATTATGGATGTGCTGAAATTCTTAATCAAACCGGATGGCGCATTTTTCTTTGGCTACACACTGACAGCCATGCTGGGTGGTCTGATTTACGGTACATTCTTTTACCGTCTCCAGATTAAAGAGCCTTTGCAAAAAGGTTCTTCCAGGAAAGAAACCTTGATAAACTGGATTAAGGCTAATATCAGCTCTATCCTGCTTATTCTGACCGCAGAAATTCTGGTAAAAGTGTTCTTAAACATCGGTCTGAACACCCTCTGGAGTTCCATGATGAGTGGAAAGGCATGGATTGCACTGATTCCAACCAGACTGGTAAAAAACCTGATTCAGATTCCGGTGGATACCGTACTGCATTTCTGCCTGCTGAAAATGTTCCAGCAGTTCAGACGTTATCTGCTGCCAAATGGCAAATCCAGACCAATTATCCGGAAACAGTCAGAAAAAACAGCAAAATAAAAGACCGGCACAGGCAGTAAACATACCGCCTGTGCCGGTTCTTATTTTTCTGTCCGGCAAGAATCACGGACTCAGATTTTATCTATAGTATACGCTGTTCCACATCAGCTCATTCTTGAACTGGCGGATAGTAGTATCCTTGTCAATATAAACAGCTTCGATGCCCATAGCTGCTGCCCAGTCACCCATCTGCTCTGCAGTGAGGTCATAGGAGAATGCAGTATGATGTGCACCACCGGCTAAAATCCATGCTTCTGCGCCTGTGTACAGGTTTGGTTCTGGTACCCAGAAGTTTGTAGCAACCGGAAGCTTTGGCATTGCCTTCTCGTTCTTTACACAGTTTACGTCATTGATAATCAGACGGAAACGGTTACCAAGATCGATTAAGGAACATGCTACACCATGGCCTTCCTTGGAAGTGAATACCAGTCTTGCAGGGTCTTCTCTGTCACCCATGGAGAGTGGCTGGCACTTAATGCTGATAGGACCATCTGCAATTGTAGGACAAACTTCCAGCATGTGAGCCTGAAGAATACCTTCCTTACCCTTTACGAAGTTGTAAGTGTAGTCTTCCATGAAGGAAGTACCCTTTGCACCCTTTACACCCTGGGTCATAATCTTCATCAGACGAACCATGGCTGCTGTCTTCCAGTCACCTTCGCCGCCGAAGCCGTAGCCCTTTTCCATCAGTCTCTGGATAGCAAGACCTGGAAGCTGCTGTAAGGAACCAAGGTCACCAAAGTGGGTAACAATGGCATGATAGTTCTTCTCTTCTAAGAAACGCTCGAAACCAAGCTCAATCTTAGCCTGAACAGCAACGTGCTTCTTGAATTCTGCTGCGTCTCTGCCTTCTAATAAAATATCGTACTTTGTGTAGTACTCTTCTACTAATGCGTTTGTATCAGCTTCGGAAACTGCTGCAACACTCTCAGCGATTTCATTTACCGGATATGCATCGATTTCCCAGCCAAACTTTAAGTGAGCTTCTACCTTATCACCTTCGGTAACAGCAACGTTTCTCATGTTATCAGCAACTCTCATAACACGGATATGGCTGCTTTCGATAACACCGATAGCTGTTCTCATCCAGGAAGCGATTCTCTCCTGAACGGCTGCGTCAGACCAGTGACCAACGATAACCTTGCGCTCAATGCCCATTCTTGTTACGATGTGACCGTATTCTCTGTCACCATGGGCAGACTGGTTTTCATTCATGAAATCCATGTCGATGGTATCGTAAGGAATTTCCTCGTTGAACTGTGTATGTAAGTGGAGTAATGGCTTTCTGTACTCCTGTAAACCTAAAATCCAGGACTTAGCCGGGGAGAATGTATGCATCCAGGTAATAACACCGGCACACTCTTCATCGTTGTTTGCTTCGTTAAAAGTCTTACGAATCAGCTCGTTGGTAATGAGGGTTGGCTTCCATACTACTTCAAATGGAAGTACACCGGACTCGTTTAACTTTGCTACAATAATCTTGGAATGCTCTGCTACGTTTGCGAGACATTCATCACCGTACAGATCCTGGGAACCTGTACAAAACCAGAACTTGTAATTCTTTGCTGCTAACATGATAATCCTCCTTATAACATAAAATTGGTAACCATTCCACACGGAGCAGTTACATAAAACTTTGCAAAAGGTAGAATGCCCTGCAAACACAGATGTACACAAAGACAATCCATTCCTTCTGCCCTCTACGTATATTATACTACATCCTTTTCAATTTTCCAACTGTTTTTTTCACAAAAAACTAAAAAGTTAAAGTTTTTACTTAAGCACAAACCGCACTTCCAGCCGGAACCATCCTTCCGCCAGCTCCGCCCTCATACTTCCACCCATTTTCTCTGCCAGTCCTTTGGCAATGGCAAGTCCCAGCCCGGTAGAAGAATGTGTCCTTGCCGGGTCGGCCCGGTAAAACCGTGAAAACACCTGGGAAACGTCAATTTCCTCCGGATTCTCCACCTTATTTGCACAGAAAAAGCAAACCTGGCCGCCCTCTGTTGTCAGTCCCATCTGCACTTCTTCCCTGCCATGCTCCAGCACATTCTTTACAATATTCTGCACGAGGCGGTACAGTGCCTCTTTATTCCCGGAAATCACAATCCGTTCCTCGCAAAGTTCCACTTCCGGCACCAGTCCCCGGTCAGTGAAATCATTATAAAAAGAAAACAGCGTATCGCAGACACATTTCTTAAAATCCACATCTTCCAGTTCCAGAACAAAGGACTCATTCTGCAACTTGGTATACGTAAACAATTCTTCCAGCATATCTTTCAAGCTTTTGATTCTTCCACGGATCACCGTCAGGTACTGCTGCCGTTCCTCCTCGCTCTCCGTCTGGGACAGCAGCTGGAAATAGCCATCCAGGGAAGTCAGAGGAGTCCGGATATCATGGGAGATGTTTGTTATGGCATCTTTTAAATTCTGTTCCCCCTGTCTGGCTTCTTCCCGGAGTTTCTGTGTCATATCCAGCACTTCATTCATCCGGTCCGCCAGTTCGTCCAGCTCGGAAAATGGAAGTTCGCCCCGGAGTCTCAAATTGGTTTCGTTTTCTTTTAAAAACGCCAAATGGCGGCAGGTAGTTTTTACCTGTCGCCGATAGGCGGTGAATATTCCCAATAATAAAATACTAAGTATTGTTGCAGTGACTGCCCAGATCCATACCATAATTTTTTCTCCCCACAAGTTTGTTCACAGCCGTCCCCGGTTTACACATCCCTTTTTTTCATCACACGGACTGCAATGACTGCTGCCAGTACGGCATATACACAGCCTACTATCAGTACTCTCATTAAGGTCCCGTTTGTCATGTCAAACGTAATATGCCCTACATTCATTTCCGGTGTGTACAGACCGATATCAAACGTATCTTTTCCGCTAATCACGGAAACCACCATATTAATGCCGCTGTAAAGCAGTGCAGTA
Organism: Lachnospiraceae bacterium; assembly: GCA_017938285.1. Taxonomy (GTDB): domain Bacteria; phylum Bacillota; class Clostridia; order Lachnospirales; family Lachnospiraceae; genus SIG299. The sequence continues at coordinate 32,269 of JAGBBW010000048.1, read as the reverse complement.
AAACCGGTACTGCATAACACACCGAACGTCAGTGGAAGTGCAGAACTTCTTGTGACCAGTGTCAGCATAAGAACCACATATCCAACTGCCAGACACAACAAATAATGCAGTGCAGAACCACCAAGCAGATCCATAAAATTTCCTGTTACCAGGGTATCTTTAAAGAATACCATTCCAGCCACTGCTGCCCATACAATATATCCCACAAATAAAATCAGAATCTGCACCGCAACTGCCACCAGCTTTGACACCACCAGCATACCACGGTTTGATAACTGGCCTGCAATATTCTTTATGTAGCCATTTTTATATTCTGCATGAACAAATAACGGCACAAAAATAGCACACAATAGCAGCAATAAATTACTTTTCATATTTTCATTGACTAATTCTGAAAAAGGGACTTCATCCACCCAGCTGTCATTTGATGTTACACTGATTCCCATTTCAATGACAATCTTATCATCTTCTGCTGCCGTTTCCTCCATCTGAACGACACCTTTTTCCAGCTGCTCTCTTGTATATGCCACATCATAACTCGTCATCCCAATGGTAAAAAACGCCACCGCAATTACCACTACCATCATTACCTTAAACGAAACCGAATGTACCATCCGGTATAAATCCATTTTTATCAGATTAAACATTGCCATTTCCTCCCGTCAGATTCAGATAAAAGTCCTCCAGCGCTTCGTTCTTTACGGAAATACTTAAGGTTTTTACACCATTCTGCGCCAGTGCCACCGTAATATCCCCGCTGTCCTGTAAACGCTCAAAAATCTGAATAGTATCTTTATCTACTACTTTATACTCTCTGATTCCCATAGCCTCCAGCACGGTGCATGCCTTTGACGTATCGTTTGTCTTCAGTTCGATACGCTCACTGCACTTTTCCAGAAGTTCTTCCCGGCTTAACTCCTGCAACAGATGTCCATTGTGGATAATTCCATAGTCAGTAGCAATTTTTGAAAGTTCCTCTAAAATGTGACTGGAAATAAGAAAGGTAATATTCTGCTCTTTGTTTAATTTCTCAATCGTTTCCCTGATTTCTACAATACCCTGCGGGTCCAGACCATTGATTGGCTCGTCAAGCACCACTAAATCCGGTTCTCCTACCAGTGCCAGGGCAATGCCAAGTCTCTGACGCATACCAAGGGAAAACTTGCCTGCCGGCTTTTTACCCACATCTGCAAGTCCAACGGTTTCCAGCAGCTTTGGAATCACCTTTTTGTCCCGCACTCCCATGGCAATACATTTTAATTTCAAATTTTCCGCTGCGGAAAGATTCGGGTAAATGCCAGGTGCTTCAATCAGGGTGCCGACCCGGTGCATAACCTTTAACGCTTCCTTTCCCTGATATCCAAACAGGGAAAAGTCGCCTTCCGTCGGACTGGCAAGTCCGCTGATCATCTTTAAAATCGTTGTTTTTCCGGCACCGTTTCTGCCAATCAGACCATAAATGGCACCTTTCTTTATATGCAGATTAATCGAATCTGCCGCTTTCTGTTTTCCATACTGTTTTGTTAAATGATTTGTACTTAATAAATATTCCATGTATGTTTCCTCCTCTTTACAGTTACCATCTTACACGACAATTTTCAACAAAACGCAAAGAAAAGGTAAAGAAAGTTTCAAGATAACTATTCAGCATAGGACAAAACACCTGCTGTTTTGTCCGTAAAAAAGTGATTCAGGTGTGAGCAAATTCCATCAGCGTAGCTGATTTTCATGAATTTGCGAATCGTAACTATGAAGGTAACGAATAGTTACGTTTCAAGATTTATTTTGCAAGTTTAAACCCTATGCCCCACACGGTTTCTATGTACTCTTCCTCGCAGACTGCCTTGATTTTTTTACGGATATTACTGATGTGCATGTTGATGGTCTTGTCCTCACCAATGTAAAAACCTTCCCATGCGTAATCATAAATGTCCTGCTTGGAAAATACACGGTTCGGGTTCTTCATTAACAGTTCCAGAATTTTATATTCCTGCTTCGTAAAAGAAACCGGACTGCCCTTTACTTTAGCAGTCATTTCTTCCAGAGAAAGTGTCAGTGATTTATGGGACAGCTGCTGTACCGGTGCTTCCTGTCTGGAAAAGCGGCGCAGCTGGACTCCCACCCGGACAATCAGCTCGTCCAGTTCAAACGGTTTTGTCATATAGTCCTCAGCTCCGGCGGTCAGCAGCTCGATTTTGCTGTCCAGACTGTCCCTGGCGGACAGAATAATCACCGGCATTGTGGTAAACTCCCGGAGATTTTTTAAGAGTTCTTCGCCGCTCATCCCCGGCAGCATAAGATCTAAAATTGCCAGGGAAAAAGTTTCTGCTTTGGCATAAAGAAGCCCTTCGGTACCGGAGAAAGCCTGTTTACAGGTATAACCGGATTTTGTAAGGGCTTTGGCAATCAAATGATTGATATCGGTATCATCTTCTACGATGAGAATTTGTTCCATGTTGGGTCTCCTTTAAATTTTTGTTGACTAATGCTTCAAATTTTGTTATATTGATTATATGAAAGAGAAATGGGTTTTCACCGTACAGTATTTTACTCAAGCGGGCTGCTCGTTTCTTTTTTTAATGCCAATATATCATACAAATACTTTTTTCCATCTTCCGCATGTCTTACAAGCATTCGCGCTGAAAATATATTGTATCTTATCACTTGTTCACATTTATCATCATACACCGGCAACGCAAACCGAATATAATAACGATACCAACCAAACTTTGCATCTTTTGAGTGCTTTTTCTTTTCATTTGGAGAATATACTTCATTTGTTGCAATCTCAATTAACTCAGGAATCCCTTGCGACGCATTTGCTTTAGCCTTAGACACTAATTTTTTCAATGCAATCCTGCTTTCCGAATTTGCATATTCATCCGGAAAATCCGTATCAATATAAATTTTTTCCGCACTTTCCTCTATCTCATAGTAATTTCCTACATATTCCGTAAGATATTTTTCTACTTCTTTCCACTCTTCCCGCTTCTTCCCTTTAAAACGTATATCATTGATTAAAACTATTTTCCTGCCTTCCGTATCCGTAATTATTTGAACATTTCGTGCTTCTTTTTTCTTATTCTCTTTTTGTAAAGCGTCTATCCTCACTTTATAAGCCAGCAATCGTAATACATACTCCGGCATTTTTCTTTTTCCGTGCTCCCAGTCCTCTATCGTCCGGTAGGGAATGCCATATTCTTCCGAAAATTCTTTCCGGTTCATACCTGCCATTTTCCTTAAAGAACAAAGTGTCTCCTGCTGCCTTTCCAGTTCTGTTTTTGTTTCTTCCATTTTAATTCCTCCACAAACGCATTGCGTGTTTTCATAATAACACAGGAGGTCAAAACCGTCAACCCATAGAATCACGCACTGCGTTTTTACAGTCACAAAGAAAGAGGAGTTACAAATCACCCTGAAAGTAATCCTGCAACTCCCCTCTTTCCTTCTCTACGCTGCCAGCGTATACACAATAATCACAGCTCCCAGTACAATCCGGTACCAGCCAAACACCGTGAAATCTTTTTTCTTAATATAACTCATCAGGAATTTAATCACCAGCACAGACACTACAAAAGCGGTTGTCATGCCAAGCACCAGCACCGCAATTTCTGTCCCGGAAAAAGCAAATCCAAACTTTACCAGTTTTAAAGCACTCATCCCAAGCATAACCGGAACTGCAAGAAAAAATGTAAATTCTGCTGCTGCCACTCTGGACACTCCAATTAACAGGGCTCCGATAATCGTTGCTCCTGACCGGGAAGTTCCCGGAACAATGGAAAGCACCTGAAACAGGCCAATCAGTAAAGCGGTCTGGTATGTAATATCTGCCAGTTCTGCAACCTTCGGCGTTTTTGTCTTATTCCACTTTTCCACCACAAGAAAAGCAATGCCGTAAAAAATCAACGCTGCCGCAATAACCGGCGGTGTCTGGAAATGTGCTTCCACATAATCATCAAACAAAATTGTCACAACGGCACCCGGAATGCAGGCCACCACTACCTTAAACCAGATAGAAAATGTGTCCTTTAAAATCACCGGTTTACTCTTATCCTTAAACTGGAACGGCCACATTTTTCCCCAGAACAGAAGGATAACCGCCAGAATGGCTCCCAGCTGGATGAGAATAAAGAACATTTCTTTAAACTCTTCCGTCATATTCAACTGCACAAACTCATCCACCAGAAGCATGTGTCCGGTGCTGCTGATCGGCAGCCATTCGGTGATACCCTCCACAATGCCAAGGAAAATGACCTTCAACATTTCAAAAAAATCCATTATTCTGCTCCTTTTTCCTTATTCCTTCTATTTCATAACGAAAGCCGGCAGAAAATAAGACTGTTTCTGTTATTTCCTTTATCGTCTGCTACAGCAGATGTGCCCGCAATTCTTCTGCGCTGATATTGCAGAGATATGCCGGCGGAATATCAAAAATCGTCTTACAGCCGGTCATGCCTTCGCTCTTCATACGCACTGCAGCCCTCGCGCAAGCCACAATTACAGATGCTGTAAATTCCGGATTGGAATCTAACTTTAAGCTGTACTCAATGATGTGGTTGTTTTCCAGATTCCATCCGGTCTTTCCGCTGCGGATGACAAAACCACCGTGTGGAATGCCTGCATGGTTCTTCTGTAACTCTTCTTCTGTAATAAAGGTTACTGTTGTATCATAATCTGCAAAATAGTTCGGCATGGACTTGATTTCCTGGGTAATCTTTTCCTTATCTGCTCCTTCTTCTGCCACAACAAAACACTCTCTGGTATGCTTTTCCCTGGTGGAAAGCTCCGGATTGGCACCGCTTCTCACTGCCTCAAGCGCCGCTTCCACCGGCACGGTATACTGCTTGCCGTTTGCCACACCTTCTACACGGCGGATGGCGTCAGAATGCCCCTGGCTGACACCTTTGCCCCAGAACGTATAATCCTTACCGTCCGGTAAAATCGCATTGGCATACAAACGGTTCAAGGAAAACATACCCGGATCCCAGCCTGCGGAAATCACGGCAACATTGCCGTTTTCCTTTGCAGCATTATCCACATTTGCGAAATGCTCCGGAATTCTTGCGTGGGTATCAAAGCTGTCCACTACGGTAAAATTCTTTGCAAACTCCGGTGTCTGTACCGGAAGGTCGGTAGCACTGCCGCCGCAGAGAATCAGGACATCCATTTCCTCTTTCATCTTTTCCGCAGCTTCCACCGGATATACTTTTACACCCTCAGTCAAAATTTTCACACTGTCCGGATTACGTCTGGAAAATACCGCAACCAGCTCCATATCACTATTCTGCTTTAATGCACATTCAATTCCTCTTCCTAAGTTACCATAACCCATAATTCCAACTCTGATGCTCATATTTTTTCTCCATTCTGTGAGAAGCTGGTGTTGCTGTTACCAGTATAACATAAGTTTCTCACGCTAATCTTTTAAAGTGTTAATAAAAAACACGGTTTTATTATACTACTCCATTTCCTTCCATGCAAGATTTTTTTTCAGGAAATATTTTGTTCCGGACCATAAGTTCTGCCAGAAACAATACAAATACCAGCACCAGCAGAACTACTGACGGATTCCACTCCTGTTCCAGAAAACTTCCTTCTGCTTCCAGTACTTCAGAAACGGTATAAGCCATCACTCCACCCGTGGTTTCACATATCTGGCACAGCTGTTCTTCCCCGTTCTCTTCCGGAAATGCATCATATTCCGATGAATAGGAAACCGCCATATGCTGTTGCGTAAAATCCAGCAGATTTTTCTCTCCATCCAAATGGGTTACCGTAATGGTATATGCCCCCGGCTGGACAGTCTGAAACGCTCCACGGTAAGTACCCTCTGTTGTCAGCACCATATCTACGGTTTCACTGCTGCCATCCGGAAGCAGTACAGTTACCGTCAAAGAATCCTTTCCTTCCGTTTCAGCCGCCACCTCCACCCACGCCGTCTGGTTTGCTTTTTCAACCAGCACCTTAAGAGCAGTGGCACTGCCCTCTTTACGAAGTACATCACCAACCATATTTTTTATCAGCTGCTGACCACTTTCTTCCAGAAACAATTCCTCCGAGTCCGTTCCCCGTAAATCACTGGTAAAACTACCTGCTTTTCCATCTCCATAGTTCCACTGTACGTACAGCGGTTCACCGCCATTTACCGTCAGATGCAGAGTTGCTCCACTTTTCGCAAAAGTTTTCATATAGCCGGAAACCGATGGCAGTTCTTCTGTCTCTATCCCGGACAAAACCGTGGAATAACTGGCAATATCAACCGGAAATGTTCCGCTGATTTTATAATCCGCAATGGCTGCTTCCGCTTCCTCTACCATGACATTAGGCAGATCCGCCACTGTAGATACATTATAATAATTTCCATCGCCATTAAATGCAATCATCTGCATAATCCGCCGGTCTGCACCACGCCCGACAGCAATGGCTGAAACCGTAATTCCATTGGCTTTCATCTGCCGGACTACTTTCAGATAACCGGAGTCCTGCGGTTCACCGTCGGACAGAATAATCACATGTTTTTTATCGGCTTCAAAATTTTTCAACTGGTCAAATGCTTCCTGCATGGCGTCTGTCATGTAAGTACCCCTGCCCAGGGTAATCCCCTCCACGGCATTTAAAATTTCTTCCTCATATGCCATGGAAGAAAGGTCATAAATCACATGAACCGTACGGTCAAAGGTCAGTACCCCGACGTAATCCGTTTCTGCCAGTGCTTCGATACACTGCATTGTACCGGAAATCGCCATCTGATGGTTGGTTCCCTGCATACTGCTGGAAGTATCTACCACAATCATCATGGCAGTCGTCTGCTTCTCCGTCTGCTCCATTGTCACAGGAAGAAGTTTTTCAAACCCAGACCCTGTCATATCACCGTAAGCGTAGGTATTACCACCACCTGTTGTCAGCAGACCACCACCATACCTTTCCACATACGTTTCCAGTGCTTTGTCAAAGCCCTCCGGCAAATCCCGGTTGGACACATTCATCAGAATCACTTCCTGGAATGCAACCAGCTGGCCTTCATACCCTGCCGCTTCAAAAGGCTCAATCACCGTAATCTCGTATTCCTCAGAAAGCAGTCCGCAAAGCTTGGAAGACTCCACTCCGGTTCCGTCAATCAGAAGAATCTTTCCGGCTCCATCCACCGCAAACCAGGAATACACTGCATTATTTTCTGGAATTTCATCCTGAACCGGTATGATTTTTGCGGAAAGCTCATGGACACCAATGGAATCCGCAGCGTACTCTGCCGTAAATTCATTCATTCCTTCTTTTACCGTAACAATCCTGCGGGAAATGATTTCCCCATTGTCCATAAACTGAATCTCCGCAGCTCCCTCATAATTGCTCTGTACCACTGCGGAAAGAGTTGTGGTCTGCCCCTTTACATAATCCGCCGGATGCTTTAAACTGTTCACCTGCATTTCATACCCGATAACAACAGACGGCAGACATACCGCATCCACCCGTACTCCCTGCTCTGCCAGAATTTTTGCCGCAGCCATTGCTTCTCCATCGGTTTCCATCCCATCCGTCAGCAGTACAATCCTCCGGTTCACATTGTTTGCCAGAAGGGACTCTGCATAATACAGTGCCTCTTCCAGATTCGTAGCCCTGCTCTCTGGAACCTCTGTGGCATTCCGGTAACCGTACAGTATTTCTTCCGGTGTTTCGTTTAAATCTGAAACATACAGCGCATTTTCCGCAAAGGTTACCACACCAACACGGTTTCTTTCCCCGGCCGCTGCCACAATTTCACCAAGACAGGTTTCTGCTGCCATGCGGGAGTTCTCTGTGCTGGCTGACATATCCACAAGAACAATGGTATGGACTTCCTCCTTTTTTTGATAGATGGTCACTCCGGACAGCAGCGCCACCAGCAGAACCAGAATCGTTATATGCAGACCAAGGGATAGTTTCCGCTTTTTTGTAAACCGTCCCGCCTTTGGAAGCCGGAAAACAGGCCACAGTGTCAGAACAAGCAGAGGCAGCAGAAGCAGCCACAGCCAGGGATTTTCTATATAAATTCTAATACTGCCCATGATACTGTAACCCCCATTCCAACACAACTAATACAAGAAGTACAACCGCAATCCACCAGGTTATCTCCTTTTCGTACGAAACTTCCTCCGCTGTTGCGGAAAGCTCCGGCAGCATTCCTCCCGGAGAAGTCATATCACTTTCTGCCGGGGAAAGCTGTACAAAAAAACGGCTTTCTGTTTCAGAACCATCCACCATGGTCTCGGTTACCGTATACAGGCCCGGTGCTTTTGCAGGAAATTCCGCAGGCAGGCGGACGAAATTCTGCATGGCGTCTCCTTCTTCCCTGCCACTCACGGACACCATTGCCACGCCATTTCCTTTCTGCAGTTCCACCGTATCCCCTGTCTCATACCGATGTTCCTTTAATACCGGAAACAGGGAATATTCCACCATGTTATAAATCAGTTCCGGAAAAGCAATACGCAGTGCCATATTGGAATCCTGCAGGTCAAAAGCAAACAGTACCGTCCGCACATTATCCGCTTCTCCCGCATAGATGACCGGAACACCATCACACAGATATATCCCTTCATATCCAAGAGCAGAATTAATTTCTACATACTCCTTAATAAACACATCTTCCACCGACACCTGTTCTGTCAGTGTCTGATACACTCCCGTCCCGGAATCCGGTGCCATTTCCAGATACTCACCGGCATCCACATAACCTCCCAGCTTGAACCGGGCACCTTCCGGCACATCCTCCGGGTAAAACATCCAGACTGCACCATCTTCCGGCAGTTCCTCCGGCATAAATTCATCGTATACATACAAATCATAGCCGGAACCCGGAATCGTTTCGATTACAGAACCATTTTCCAGATATTCCGGTTCCAGATCCAGCTCATCCAAAGAAGAAACTACGGTCAGATGAAGCTGGTCAAAGGTCTGAAGCACCGCTTCCAGAAAGGCGGATTCCTTACTGACTACCAGCACTTCATACACCGGTTCCGTGCCGCCTGTCAGATAAAATTCGTTATCCTCCACAATGGCATCCTCTGCCTCCAGATACAGTCTGGCCGTCTCATACCGGCGGATACCAGGACATTCAAATTCCACCGTCACCGGGGTATCCGCAGGCAGATCTACCAGCTGTGCGTCTGTCAGAACACCATCCACATACAATACCAGTGTTGCCTGGATATCCCTGCCATACGATGCAAGCTTTGCAGAGAACGTTACTTCCCGGCTGCCGGAACGTCCATCCTCCATGGACAGTATGGCTGCATTCCAGGCTTCCCCGGAAAAGGATACCACCTGGACGACACCTGGATTTTCATACTCTTTATCCGTATACAACAGAATCTGTGCCCCCGGATTTTCAGCCAGCACTTCTTCGGCCAGTGCAAAGGCAGCAGGAATATCTGCTTCTCCATAGGAAACCTCTGCCCCTGCCAGCGCTGTCCTGATATCTTTCTCCGATCCGGAACGCAGAATCAGCAGGCGTGTTTCCGTTCCGGCATAAATTACCGTCATTCTTCCATAACTTTTCATCTCGTCTGCCAGCCGCTCCACTGCTGCTTTCGCCTGTTCAAAACAGGTTCCATTCTCTCCCTGTACTCTCATGCTGGCAGAAGCGTCCAGAATCACGATTTTCTCTGCCGCACCGTCCTCTGTCACCAGTACCGGTCTGGCAAGAACCAGACTGATGGCCGTAATCACCAGAAGCTGTACCAGAAACAAAAGGGAACTGCCCAGCCACTGTAACGGAAGTGCTTTTTTTCTATACTTCAGACTCAGTTTCCAGATAAATGTGCTGGTTACCAGCTTTTCCTGGAATCTGGGTCTGATAATATAAATCAGAATCAGAAGGGGAATACCAAGCAGCCCCCACAACCCTGCTGGATTTAAAAAGCTCATCGTACCGCCTCCGTTTCGTATAACCTGTTCAAAAGTTCCTGTTCGATTGGATTTGCGGTAGTTACTGTAACATATGCCACATTTCTGGAACGGCAGAACTGCCTCATGTCTGCCAGATAATCAGCCAGTGCCTGCCTATATGCTTTATAGGCATGCTTTGTAATCCGCAGCTTCATATTTCTTTCATCTTCCATTGTCACAGCTTCTGCATCCAGCAGATGTATCCGGCCGGAATAAGCAGGATTCTGTTCTTCCGGTGTCAGCACCTGTACCAGCATTACTTCCCGTTTTTTATACAGAAGATAATCTACTGTCTGCTTCCAGTCTGATTCCGTAAAAAAATCGGAAATCAACATGGTAAGACCGTCATCGTATCCTGTTTCCTGACTGTTCTGAACGGCCGTCAAAAGGTCCGCCTCTCCTTCAAACCGTACTTTTTCCAGTTCCTTCACCACATGGTAAAAGGATTCTTTGCCGGATATCGTTGTTCCAACCGGAACAAGCGAATCTCCCTGTATCAGCCGCATGGAAGTCCGGTCCATTCCCTGCACCGAAAGGTATCCCAGTGCCGCTGCTGTCTGAAGGGCATACTGTCCTTTTTCCCCATTCCCTTCCATGGAAGCGGAACAGTCCAGCAGTATCTGGTTATGCATCTGACGTTCATCCACAAACCGCCGGATGAAATACCGGTCAAACCGTCCAAAGAGATTCCAGTCTACCCGGCGGATATCATCCCCCGGTGTGTACTCCCGGAAATCCGCAAACTCCACTGTACTGCCATAGGTCTGCGCCTTATGGTTACCGCCAAAATAACCGCTCATCTGTGTCTTTATTTCCAGAGCCAGTGTCTCCATCCGGCTGATAAATTCATCATCAATTACTTTTCTTCCCATGCAGTTCCCCTACTTTTTGCGCTTTAATACCGGCAGTATCCCTGTCGTCTTTGGATTCAGCTCCCGGATCATGCTCTCAATTACCTGGTCTGCCGTCACTTTTCCTGTCACCGCTTCAAAATTCAGTTTTATCCGGTGACGAAGCACCGGGTAAGCCAGCGTATTAATATCCTCATAGGAAACATTATAACGTCCTGCCATCAGTGCCTTTACTTTTGCTGTTGTCACCAGCGCCTGGGCTGCTCTTGGAGAAGCACCATAACGGAGATATTTTTTTGCACTCTCTGAAGTATACTCCCCTGCCGGCTGGGTCGCCAGCACCAGCTTCATCGCATACTTCATGACATCTTCTGCCACAGGAATTTCCTTTGCCGTCTGCCGCATCAGCAGAAGTTCACTGCCACTGCAGACAGCCTCTGCCTGTTCTTCCATGGTTTCCTGTGTCATGCTGACAATTTTCAGAAGCTCCTCCATATCCGGATACGTAATCACAAGCTTGAACATAAAACGGTCCATCTGTGCCTCCGGCAGCGGATAGGTACCATCCTGTTCAATCGGGTTCTGGGTTGCCAGTACAAAAAACGGCTCTTCCAATTTGTAAGATTCTCCCATCACCGTTACCGTATGCTCCTGCATAGCCTCCAGAAGTGCGGACTGGGTCTTTGGAGTGGCACGATTGATTTCATCTGCCAGAAGAATATTCGTAAACACTGGTCCCTGCTGGAACCGGAACTTTGACCTGCCCTCTTTATCCTTTTCTATGATATTTGTACCCGTCACATCCGCCGGCATTAAGTCCGGAGTAAACTGAATCCTGGAAAACGGCAGGTCAAAGACTCTTCCCAGCGATCGTACCAGACGGGTCTTTCCAACTCCCGGCACACCTTCCAATAACACATTACCCCCGGCAATCATGGCAATGACACAGCCTTCCACCACATCCTGCTGGCCAATCATATCCCTGGAAAGTTCCCGGTAAATTCCCTCACACTTTTCTTTAAACGTTTTTAACATTTCTTCCGTAACCATACGCTTCTCCTATTCTAATGTATTTGCATAATTTTCAATTATTTTCCGTAATTCCTCCGGAAACTCCGTCTCCGTCAACGCTTTCATCATTTCCGCATAATAGACATCATACACCGTACCGTAACTGACCTCACCCTGTTCCGGGTCATAAATCTGCTCCGTACCGCTGCCCATTCTGTTCTCCATGTCGCCCATATCCCCCTGGGCTTCTTCGCCCACCGGCTCTCCGTCCTCCGGCAGTTCCATTCCCTCCGGCAGTTCCTCTCCTTCCGCCGGTTCTCCGTTGGAACTGCTGGACTTTGGACCTTCCGGCGCCCAGAAGGTTCCGCCCAGTTTATTAATTTCTTCCAGGGAAGTCCCCATGATATCCTGCATGGCATCAATTGTTTCCGCCAGCAGTTTCTGTTCGGTTTCTGCCAATGCCAGCTGCTCCTTCTTTTCTTCCGTCCCTTCTTCTTTTCTAAGAATCTCCAGACTACTTTCCGACTCTGCTTCCAAAACATCCAGCCGTTTGGAAGCAGCAGCAATCTTTGCAGTCCGGGAAAGGGTCGTATCCTCCGGAACAAAGCTGAGCGCCAGGGCATCGATTACTTCATGAAGATTTTCTTTCTGTTCCTTATTTACCTCCGATATATCAATCAATGTCCTCAGCATTGCCACCAGTTCATCCACCATTTCATTCTCTGCCGTCCGGTCAGACACAGCTCCTGTTTCTTCCTCCGGGAAAGGAACCAGCACCAGCAGCCCGATTCCCACAGCCATTACAAAACACCATAAAAATGGAATCAGGTACAGCCGGATGCCTCTGCCCTTAAGCTCTGCCGCTGCCAGAGACGCCCTGGCATCCTGCCTCTGCTTTCTGGCCATCAGATCTTCCCTTCCGGAAAGTTCCTCCATGGTAATCATCCGTTCCTGTAATCCCAGAGCGTCCACTTCTGCCAGCACTTCCTTTTTCCCAGGCCGCAGCAGTATAACATATATCAGCACCGTGGCCGCCAGAAACAGTCCCCCCGCCAGAGCCAGAGCATCTCTTGCCATCAGTTCCCCCTGGAAGAATCTTCCATAACATAACACCATCACTGCCGCAGTCAGACCTACCGCCAGACCAGTGGAACCTGCCCGAATCAAAGCCTCCAGCTGGAGTTTCCGCCGGACATACTGCAGTTTTCTTTTATATTGCTTTTCCTTTTCTTCCATACCCTTCTCCCACATCTTCTTCACAACAGTACTTTTATTTTCATTATGAACAGTATAGCATACATTTTCCTTTCTGGATATGACAATTTCACGAACTGTTCCTGTCAGAATTTTCTGACTTTTATATTCTGTTTTTTATTCGTATCAGATATCTGAAAATAATTTTAAAATATTTTCAAAATACCTATTGACATTTTCTATTTTGTCAGATATAATAAAGACAACAAAAACAAAGAAACCTACATCAAATCAAAATCCTTAAAGAAAGGCAGGTACAGTCCAATGCACACTTAAAACAATCCACTTTCCATGAAAGCAATACAACAAAAAACAGGAGGTAAACTCCAATGGATTAATTTTTATAGCTGCTGATAAAAAATCCAAATCTAAAGAAAGAGAGGTACGGACCACCAGAAACGATAATTTCACTCAAAAAAGTTCTATCATGTTCTTGAAGCCTTGAAACAAAAAGTAAAAAAAAATAAAAAAGACAGATATCCAGCCAGAACATTAACATATGGATACTTTCTAACCTAAAGTTCAACGGCAAAGAAAAATTCAGTACATAATAGAATACGCAAACCGGTCGAAAACTAAAATCTGAAAAAAAGAGGTATCGTCCAATGGAAAGCATAGTTTAAAGGGAGTCATCAAACAAAACTGTTGATGACTCCCTTTTTCACTCCTCTTCTGTCGTGAGCCAGAGTGTTTCTTTCCAGGTTATGCATACGTATTTTCAAAAATTTCCTTCTTGATAATATAAATATCCTGTTCGTCTCCTTCACTGTAACACAGCATGTCACCTTTATTTCCGCTCATATAGGACTCATAATTCCAACGGGCAAATACTTTGGTCGGCTTTTCCAGCGGACGGGCATAAATTTTCGCCCCTGGTACAGCCTTACACTGCTTCGCCAGCGTCATCAGCTCATACGACTTTTTTTCGTCTATATTAATAATAGACGGTGGGTATTCGAATTTCCGTTCAAAGCTTCCTTCTGTCCGCTCATATTTTCTCTCAAATATCTTCCGCTCGATCGGATACACTTCCCCACGGTAACCTATCATAATATACAAATCCTCACTGCTTGTCATAAGCACATCCCCTTCCAGGGTTCTTATTTTACAGGAAGTTCCCGGGGCAAACAGTTCCGACAAATCTACATAGCCATAAATTCCTGCCTGTTTTGTATACAGCCGGAAATCCTTCTTATTCCGGATTCCCTCTTCATAGTGGACTACCTCATAACCTTCGAAATATTCATCCAGACGCCGGAAAAAATATGCTTCAATACTCTGTCCCTGGTACTGCTTCTGAAATTCTTCCGCATTAATAAATCCACCGGCTTTTTCGGAACGGCCACCGGCGTCTCCGATTTCTGCAGTTAAAAAACCTGCCAGTTCATTGGCTGCCACCTCTAACAGACAGCTTCTTACGGACAGTTTGTAACCATTCGGATAATCACTGTACACAATGCAGATATCCATACAATCTACCTGCAGGGTTAAATCTCCAATCAGACCAAGAATATTCGGATCACAGGCTCTGGAATTAATAATGGCTGTCCGATGCTTGTCTACATAGTTATGACGCAGAATGGCGATTCCGGCTGTTTCAAAATCCTGAATATTCAGATTGGCATGCTTTAACCGGCTAATCAGATTTCTGTCATACTGTAGAAAGTCCATCATGTCCCTGTCATAGGGATGGCTGATTTCTGAAAGCTGGTTACTGTCCATATATAAACCATAATACAACGCTGTCGCCACTTTCCGGTCTTCGTTGACATTATATCCGGCTTCTGTCAGCAGATTATAGCAGACCGTGGCACAACTCACCAGATATGTCCGGATTTCTGCCATATCATCCGAAGACTTTCCTGTGCTGTGGTGATCGATTACCGCTACATTCTGCGCTTCAAATCTTTGTACATTTCCCTGCCCATACTGGCAGTCTACAGTAATTAAAAGTTCCGGATTGTCCAGTTCTTCCACAAATTCAATCGGAATCTGTAATTCTGAAACCAGCAGCCGCATATTGCTTTTACTGATTGCCAGTCGTCCTCCATATACCAGCCGCACACTTTTTTTCTTTTTCTGGAAATACCGGTATATGGCATAACCGGAGCCAACTGCGTCTGCATCCGGATTATCATGCACCTGTACTACGATCTCATTATATTTTTCCAGTTCTTCTAATTTCATATTCTCCCACTCCCAAAAACAGCTTTTTATTCTGCTGCTTCCCTTTCTTTTTTTATTTCCATTTTACTGCCTGGTCTCCCTGTAACCTCACAGTCTGGTTTCTTCTTTTACTGGAACAAGTTTATCCGGCAGGTACTGCCGGAGCATCTTGTCCAGCTGTTCCGGCATAATCGGTTTTGTCAGAAAATCCTGGCAGCCTTCTGCCAGATATTTTTCCCTGTCGCCGAGAATGGCATTTGCCGTACACATAATCACCGGCGTATGTTCGCACAATTTTTTCTCCTGCATTCTATGCAGCGTTTCAATTCCATCCATACCCGGCATCATATGATCCAGAAAAACCAGATCAAACTCCTGCTGTTCCAGCAGTTCCAGACATTCCATTCCGCTGATAGCTTCTGAAATCTGCATTCTGGTATGCTTTAAAATTCCCTGGAACACTTTAATATTCATCCGGTTGTCATCCACTACAAGAATCTTTACTTCCGGCGCCGTAAAATCAAAATTTTTCTTCTCCTCCGGCAATCCTGACTTCCGCCGGAAATCGCCTAACGGCTTTGTGTTTACCACCTTCTGAATCAGTTCAAACGAAAACTCGCTTCCTTTTCCATACTCACTTTTTATTTTCAGTTCACTGCCCATCAGTTTTAAAAACTGTCTCGCAATGTTCATACCAAGTCCGGTACCTTCCACATGGCGGTTTCTGGACATATCAAATCTTTGGAATTCATCATAAATTTTTCCAATATCCTCTTCCCTGATACCAATGCCGGTATCAATAACAGAAAACCGCAGGGCACCATATTCCCCCAGTGCCTTGTAGGAAAGATGCAGTGTTACTGTCCCCTTGTTTGTGTACTTTACCGCATTGGTCAGAAGATTTAACAGTACCTGCCGGATACGCTTATCATCACCATGAAAGCCCCTTGGCATAGCCGTATCAATGTCAAATACCAGTTCCAGTTTTCTCTCCTGGGCTTTAAATGCAATCATGTTATAAAGGTCATTTAAGATTCCTCCCAGCTCATAATCCACCGGAACAAGTTCCATCCTGCCGGACTCAATCTTGGACGAATCCAGAATATCATTAATAATATTCAATAACATCATGGAAGAGTTTTTCACATCCGATGCATATTCCTGAATATTTTTCGTTTCACTTTCCTGCAGAATCATCTCATTCATACCAAGTACCGCATTCAATGGTGTTCTGATTTCATGGGACATTTTCGCAAGGAACTGGGATTTGGCACGATTCGCATTCTCTGCCTCCGTTTTTGCCTTTTCCAGTTCTTCCGTCAGTTTTGCCTTTTCCAGACTGCCACTGACTACTTTGAAGATACTGCTGCATACTTCCATATAAGCAATATAAATAAGACAGCGTGGTATAACAAAAAACAACAGCAGGCTGATATGCGGATTGGTATTTACCTGGGTCAGTACAAACTGCCCGTTATCAACGTAATCTTTCATCCGCCCTGTAGTCAGCAGTGCCATGTTGGCATCACACAGACCGTAATAATATCCTCCATACACAATCAAAATCGTACTAAGAACCGTCAAAGTATAGACATACCTCATAACCCCTCTGGAGGAATACAGCGTGGCGCACAAAAAAGGAAGAAGCGCTCCCAGTACAACATGATAGGTAATCGACACCCCCATCGTTGTAAGTACCAGAATCAGAGAGAAAAACAACACATATTTCACCTTTGGATTCGATAATGATACTGTTTTTGTCATAAAAAAGGTCAGAAGATAAATTACCAGGGACGGAAAAAATCCCTGCCGCATAACCCCTGCATCAATAATAAAAATATTCAGCACATTCAAAACAAATGCTGTAACATAAATTCCCATTGTCACAGTAAAGCATTTCATGACATAGGTATTGGCTATAAACTCTTTATCCTCAAAATATAGAGAAATATCATCTTTTTTTCTCTTTTCTCTTTCCATAAAACTCTCCATTCCTGCAGCCTTTTTGTTGCATTTTCAGGACCATTTCTTCTTTTATGTACATCATATCATACTTTTCTCTACTTTTCCACCGCTTTTACCGTATTCTGTAATTCCTTTTTTATTACCGGAAGTAACTTATTACCAGCAGCACATACTATAGCAAAGTGGAACAAACTTCCCATTTCCAGGCAATCTGTTCCACTTTGGATAGCGCATGTTTATTTCCTTTCCCGTCAGATTTTCTACTTTACAATAAATGCAAATGGCAGTTTCCAGGAAGAATTCACATAATAAAAAGTAACACTGGACATCAGATATTCTCCTTCATAATACATACAGGAAGAACTTCCACCATCCAGATTAGCAGCATTCACCGCACCATACTCTGACATAATACCTATCAGGTCAGAAGCGGATGCCCCCAGATGTCCCGATGTTCCACGACCGTCCGTTACCAGCAGAAGCAAAGCCCCATCTGCCCTCTGCCCAATGGCGGTTCTTGGATTCAGACCACTGCCCATACCGTTCAGTTCACGTTCCTTTCCATTGATAATCAGCTGTACAAAATGATTATTCTTGTCAGAGCTTTCTTCCTGGAATGTTACCGCATCCCTGATTTTCTGCTCTGCCACAAGTGTTTCCACATCTTTTGCTGATTTATCCGAAAGATCAATCACGACCAGAATATCTTCTTCTGTCAGACCAATCAGTACCAGTCCCGGAAGGCTCTGTGGTTCATTCATCTGGATTTCCCCGTTGCTTACGACAACCCCCATCGGACTGCCGCCGGCATGATTATAGGAATTGTAAATGCCACCGTTAATACCTGCTATGGCATCATTATTGTTTACCAGTTCATCCAGCGTGAGACCATATTCCCTCCATGGATAAATGGTAGCCAGACTGACTCTGGAAGGATCTTTTACAATCATCATCGTTGCAAAAAAAGTACGTCCGGCGATTTCTATAATCTCAATATCCTCGCCTTCCTCCGCATCCATCTGAGCCGCTCCGGAGCCTTCGATTACTCCACCGCTGGTCGATGTAGCACCGGTTTTCCCACTGGATTTATTACTGGTAGCTTCTACCACAATCAGGGATGTATTCACTTCCTCATTGAACTCCTCCATGGAGTTGGAATCTACAACTTCCTGGATTTCTTCCGGTGACAAAAACCAGGAAGCCAGAAATTTGAGCTGTCCCGTTTCCAGAATGGTCGTAACAAACACCTTTTTTGCTGCCGGAGATGAGCCGTTACAGAAGGAATTAATCACCAGAACAAGAGTCACCACTACTGCTGCCACCAGTGTTACTAATACCAGCAGTGTCCGTCCTATGTATTTTAATACTTTAGATTTCATGTTTTTGCTCGTTTCCTTTCCAAAAGCTTTCCTGCAAGTCCCTCATAATATCTGTTTGTCAGTGCATAAGCAACAACTGCAGTTATGACTCCCAAAAACAAAGAAGCCAGGACATCCGTTGGAAAATGTACAAACAGATACATTCTGGAAAAAGCAATCAATACTGCCAGCACCATGGCAGCCATACCGGCCTTCCTGTTTCTCAAAAGAATTACTATTGCTGCTGCAATACTCGAATACGTGTGTCCTGACGGAAATGAGTAATCATGCGGGGTCTTCACCAGCAGTTCAACACTTTCATCAATCCAGCAGGGCCGCTCTCTCATAAAAATATTTTTGAGAATACCATTTCCAACCACCAGCATAATTATCAGTGCCAGTGCCATATTGACTCCACACTTTCTGTATTTCTTTGTAAAAATCAAAGCAACCGCTATCAGAATCCAGATCAGACCTGCATCTCCCAGTGTCGTTACCGTCACCATAATTTTATCCAGAACCGGATTATGTAAGCTCTGCAGAAAGTACAAAAAATCAAATTCCCAGTTCACAAAACTTACCCCCTTTTCTTAAACACCCATTCTCGCTGAATTCCAAAGGAAACAAAGAACAGGCACGTATCCACAATCAGTTTAATAACCAGCTTTCCGGTCTTTCCTGCGGCAAACAGTGTCGAAAGGCTGGCAACCAGTGCCGCAGAAGCCGCCATCTGGACAATACACAGTGCATAATATTTAAAGAAGGAATTCCGTGAAGCCGACTGGAACACCACCTTCTGGTTTACAAAATAATTAAACAGCGACGAAACTATTCTGGCTGCCACCGTGGAAATAATCACCGTCTGTTCCGGATTCTCCACTCCCATCAGTTCCAGTACAAAAAGCGCTATATAAAACAAGAGCAGGTCAATCACTGCGGAAGCACCGGAACTTATGGCATATTTAAAAATAATCTTATATATCTTAAGAGAATCCTTAAACGGATTAAAATGTGTGGAAGCATTCTCTTCCAGATAAATCGTATCAATTTTCACTTCCGAAAACGGAATCCCCTGGGACTTCATTTCCAGCAGCATATTGGTTTCGTACTCAAACCGTTCCCCTTTGTACTCCGTCATTGCTTTTAAGAATTCCACCGGAATCGCCCTAAGTCCCGTCTGTGTGTCCGAAATCTTAATTCCACACAATGCCCGGAAAGCAAAACGTGTAATGTTATTTCCATATTTACTCTTGGGAGGAACATCCTTTCCACCAAAATCCCGGCAGCCCAGTATCACTCTCTCGTTATGATAAGCAAGCATTTCTTCCCCACAGCGGTAAATATCTTTTGCTGCATGCTGTCCGTCTCCGTCCACGGTAATCACTCCGATACAGTCTGTACAGGTCAGACAATACTCAAACGCTGTTTTCAGCGCCCTACCTTTCCCTTTATTTACTTCATGGACCAATACCGTACAGCCTTTTTCCCTTGCATAGTCAAAAGGCTTTTTATGCTGTTCGTCACTGCCGTCATCCACAACTACTATGTTCCGGAACCCCTTGCCCAGAATTCCGTCCAGCGTTCCAATCAGTTTTTCATCCGGATTCAGTGATGGAAGCACAATCGTGATATCTGTTACGTTTCTCTTACTCATTTCTCTTTCCCAGCGTAACTGCTCCATATCTTCACAGTTACTTCCTATCTATTTCTTCTATCTCTGTTTCTTCCTGCTCTTTCCGGCACTTACTCTGCCACGATTTCCTGTATATCCAGGATTACCCAGTGCGCATTGTCTATGCCGTCATCCGTTTCATCATAATACATAAAATAAAAGGTGCTGTTCATTTCATCGGTTACCTGCATCCTCTTTTCTGTCAGATACATGTGCTTCACAAAAGACACATCACAGGAAAACACATTGTCACCATAACTGATATAGTTTGTCACCCTTTCTTCTGTAAACGGCGGATTTTCCAGCACATGGGTTGCCGTAAACGTAATGTCAATATTTGTTGTCCATTTATACGCCACATTATACAGATAGGAATCTTTAATCAGATACTTTCTGATTGTTTCAAATCCCTTTCCTGCTCCCTCCAGGTCATCTGTCATTAATTTACTCCACATCTGGGCAATTTCCAATACATTTACCCTGGCCGCAGTTTCTTCCGGCACCGTCTCCAGTCCGGTCTGCTCTGTCACTTCAAATGTATATGCATCAAATACACAGTCCACTTTACGTCCCGTATTGTCATAAATTTCAATCTCAGGCTCACAAATGGCATCCTTTACTTCATACGTCACAAGCTCCGGCATATCCACGTACTCCGACACATACTTATATCTGCTGTTTTCTTCTGTCCCTGTCTGATACCCGGCAGCTTCCATCCCATTCACTGTAATCTGGAAATTATCTGGAATCCGTACGACATAGTCATAGGTATAAATGCTGTCTCCGCCATGGTACTCCATACGGTTGCCATGGGCATCCTGAATTTCCAGCACTTCGGAAAGCGTCGTAATTGTATAATTTACTTCATTGCCTTCCACAGTACCTTCCTGTACTCTTCCATCATCAAAAACAGAAAATCCTTCCGGAAGTCTTAAACTGTAAGTATGTACGATTGGCTTAACATGATTGTCTACAATATCAAAAAAGGCTTCCCTGCCATACGCATCATAAATCTTAATCTCCGGCTCACTATACAGCGTTTCCACATCATAAATTTCCCAGCCTTCTTCCACAGCAGTCACCGGATGTTCCAGTTCTGTTCCATTAATGGTAACGCAAAAGTCCTCCGGAACCTCTACCGTATAATCGTAGTTCACCAGCGTTATCACAGGAGTTACCGATTTTACCTGCCAGTCACTTACTGTCAGAATGGCAAGCTTCACCTCTTCCTTCCGGCTTTCCAGCTCCAGCACCGCAACTACTTCCCCATCCGCAAGAATATTAAACATCTGCGACGATTCGCTGTAACCGCCCGTCTTTATCTTATACGTCAGTTCCTTTGCATTCTTCAGCTTGTCCTTATATTCCCGGAAATCGGAAATATCAATATCATAGGCTGCCTGCTCCAGCTCATAAAAGGTAATTACCTCTTCCAGAGTATCATCAGCCGTTGCCGTCCGGATAAGCTCCAGCTGTTCCTCTACTGCCTTTTCCGGCTGTGACTCCTCATAGTCTGCCAAAACATCATTCACATAACCTACTGCCTGCGAACCCAGCACCACAAGTACCACAACCAGAACTGCATACACAATCCAAAATATGTTTTTCTTCATGATTAACTCCAATTCCTAATTGTTCTGTATCCTTCCTGAAGCCTGCTATCCCTTTCGTTTCTGTCCAATTCTTATGACATAGGGTACAACAAGCCATTGTTATTCATTATAGCGCAATCCCTTCCTATAAATCAAGACATAAAAATAGTATATTTTACGCTTCGCACCCTCTTTTTCTCTTTTGCACCTTCCAAATATGACCAGAACAGTAAAAATATCTCTTTTCCGTTAAATGTTCCAATGTTTGCAGGTTCATTTAATCCAGTTCCTGCGTCAGAAAAATTATAGCACATAAGTGTTATGTCCGTGCCTGCTACATCAACCGTTATTTTTTCTGCCAAAGAACTATCCTTCAAAAAAATCAGTTTTACTGAAAATGCAAAATTCCCTTCTCTGACTTCTATTATGAAATCAGCGGTTTCATCAAATAAAAATACCTGTCCGCTGTCTACTATAGTATGATTCCCAGAACTAATTGAAATCTGCATAAATTTCACCCTCCTTCTATCCCCAAAAGATAATTCACCGTTTTTCCCATGGTTCGCAGCAACCTTTCCGGCTGATAAAACTCAGCCATTGGTCCCTTATGATAACAATTATTTACAATACAGCACATCTGAATCCCGGAAAATGCAGATGAAATATACGTCAAAAGTTCTGCTTCATTTACCTTCATCTGCATTTCACCACTTTCCAGCCTCTTCTTAAAAAACTCAGAAGTACGAAGCATGATATATTCCTTATGCCCAACACCACCAGCACCGGCAAGAATTTTTTCCACTCTGTCTGGTGCATTCATGGCAAGGACAGACAATTCAAAATCAATTTTCTCAACTCCCATCAGCTCCTCTGACATAAACTCCGCCAACATATCAAAAATCCGGAACGTCACTTCACCTGCCGGCAGTTCTTCGGCTTTTTCAAATATTTCATCCACTTTCTCCCTGATATAAACCTTTTTTCGGATTTCCACCAGCATATCCGCAAATATCTCGTCAATATCATGATAAAAACGATAGATTCCACCCTGACTCAGACCGGTACGATTAATGATGTCCTGCATCGCAACCGTACTTACCGTCTTTTCCAGGCACAGTTCGTAAGCAGCCTGTACAATCATTTTCTTTTTGTTGGCAATATACTCTTCTGTCACTTTTGGCATAATTTTCCTCTCCTATAAATATGCTGCATTTACTAAAGTTTCAAATATAGCTTTCATCCCTTCTTCTCCCGGCATATGCCCGGAATCTGGAATTACGCAGCAGTTCAGACAGGAATTTCCCGAAGCTTCTACCTCCCTGACAACAGCCAAAGTAGATGTCACAATATCGGTATCCCCCTGTAAAATATAATATGGCACGTTCACCTCCAACAACTCCTTCGTCAAATTTAATTTCAACAATTCTGTCCATAAACATGTACTTGTGGAAGTCCCATTTATCATCATTGCTTTAAAATCCCGAAATTTATAATCAGGACTTGTCAGCAGCCCCTGAATTATCGTACCCATCGGTGCCTGTTTCCCTTTTTTATTGATATAACCATTGGTGTAGTTCCGAATACTTCCAGACAAAAACTGCATCTCTTTATCCGTAAAATTGTCCACGGTAATCCGGCGGACTCTACGCAGCTTCTTCTCTGAAAGACCGGCTCTTTCCAAAGCCTCATATACTTCCTCATTTAAAAACAGCTTATTTAAAACCTGTCCCCATATTACAACACCATCTACTTTCTTTCCCATCTTCTGCACTGCCTTCAATGCAAGAACGCTTCCCCATGACATGCCAAAAAGAATTAGTTTATTAGCCGGAAAACGCTTTTTAACTTCCTCAATCAAATCTATCGTCATCTCCACAAAGGACTCCACATGAAACTGAGACTTTAAATTATAATTATTTATACCGCAGCCCAGCTGATCCCAATACACCATAATAAAGCGTTCTGTGAACTCTGGAAATAATCCTCTGCACCCTGCCGAAAAAGGAATCGGTGTCCCCGGACCACCATGCAGCGTAATCACAATCGGAAGGTCCTTCTTTTTCCCTTCCAATAATACTTTCTGTGGCATGTTTCCCAAAGTAAACGTATACATTTCAGAAATTTCGTTTTCTTTTATGATTTGTTTTCTGGTTTTCTTCATCGTATTCCATCGCTCCTGATAAAAAATGAATTTTGTTTCATTTTATCACCCGGCAGTTTTCCTGTCAATATAAAAATGAAACGAGATTCATTTTTGGCATTTCATCCCCTGCTCCGGGTATCTCAGCCCTTCGTCTCTTGCTTTTTCTCCCTTCATTTGCTACCATTCAGTCATGATACATGCGCATTATCAAAACAGAATGACCGGGAGGTGAACTTTTGAAATTAACCATTAACCAGAGCAAGGACCAGACAGAACCAGAAATTATCATCAACTGTTCCTATGTGAACAAAACACTGCAGAAAATCATTGATTACATCACGCAGTTTACATTTACCCTGGAAGGAGAAAGCAATAATAAGGTCTACCAGCTGCCAATAGACAAAATCTTCTATATCGAATCCGTTGACGGCAAAACATATTTATATGACCAGAACAGCACTTATCTGTGCAGACAATCCTTACAGACCCTGGAAGAAGAATTAGAGCATACCCCTTTTGCCAGAATCAGCAAAACCTGCCTGCTTAACACTTCCTATCTGCGCTGTGTGGAAACCTATCCAAACCACCGTTTAAAAGCGGAACTAAGCAACGATGAACAACTCATCATCTCAAGAAATTATATTGAAAACTTACGCAAAAAAATCAACTCATAGAAAGGATGTTTCATTATGAAAGAAAAAATTATGGCAAAACTCCCTTTTATCTTCTCGTATTACACTATCATTGTCGTTGTAACCTGTAGTTATAACCTGCTGATTGGAAATACCCTCATCCGCATCGGATGGTTTCTGGAACTGCTCGCCTGTCTGGTAGTTTTTGTCCTTCTGGACCATGCCTTTGGTTTTATTAACTTTAAAAGTAACCTGACCTGCCTGTTGGCAGAAACCGGTGCAGCATATATTTTATTTCTGGTATTCAGTTTCTTTTTTCACTGGAATGGATTTACACCAGGCAAGCTGCTTACCTCAACCCTTCTTTTCCTTATCGTTGCAGTCACCGGTATTACTTACTCCAATTACCGTCACAAGCTCCGTACCAAAGAACTGAATAACTTAATCAAAAAGCAGCAGCACTAATGCTGTCCACTTCATTAACAGTCAGGAAGGCTTATCAGAGTACTGTGGATTCAGACTCTGATAAGCCTTCCTGCATTATAAATCCTATTCTGCCTGGAGGACAAACTTTCTTATCATGGCTTTACAAAATATCCTTCAGCAGATTTAAAAGTTCCATATACTCCGTTAAAAAGAGTTCTCCCTCCGCCAAAAGCACTGTTTCCTGTTCTTCCTTTGCCGCCAGTTCCAGTTTTTTGGCATGCTCTGAAAAATCGTTCGCACCAATGACCAGGGCTGTACTTTTCAGGGCATGAACAATAATCCTGTAATTTTTCCAGTCCCGTTCTGAAAAATATTTTGTAAGCCCCGAAACATATTTTTCCCCCTGCGCCTGGAACGAGCGCACCATTTCCCGGTACATTTCTTCATTCCCGCAGCAATAACCCATGGCTGCATTTTTATCAATCATTGCTGCTGGATTCTTTTCCGTCTTTTCCTCTTCCGCCGGCTTTTCTTCCGGTTGTTTCTTTGTTCTTTCGTCCGGCCTTTCATCCGGTCTTTTCTCCAGCTTTTCCTCTGGAAGATACCTGCAAATCATTTCTTCCAGTTTTTGTGCCACAATTGGTTTGGAAAGATAATCCGTAAATCCTTCCTGCCGATACATTTCATCCATACCGGAAATCGCATTTGCCGTCAGTACAATAACTTTCACGTTCCGGTTTGGATTACCCTCGTCTTTTCTTAAAAGATGCAGTGTCTCAATGCCATCCGGCTCCGGCATCATGTGATCCATCAGAATCAAATCAAACTTCTGGTTTCTGCACAGCTTGAGACATTCCGTTCCACTCTGTGCCATCGTCAGCCGGATTCCCGTTCTTTTTAACAGAGATTTCGCTACCAACAGATTCATCTCATTGTCATCCACAATCAGAATCTCGGCAGCAGGCGCATACAATCCGGATTCCATGTTCTCTCTTACAAGAGAATCCCTCTGATACGCCTCATCCAGTTTTCCCAGTGGACCGGCATCTATAACCTTCTGTGGAATTTTTACAATAAAGCAGGAACCTTTTCCATATTCGCTCGTCACTTCAATGCTTCCACCCATCATTTCCGTTAAACACTTCGTGATATTTAAACCAAGTCCTGTCCCTTCAATATACCGGTTCTTCTTCTCTTCCAACCGTTGAAAACTGCTGAACAACCGCTCCATATCCTCAGGTTTTATCCCTATTCCCGTATCTTCTACCGACAAATACAGCATGAAATCATCCTGCTCATAAACACCCTTTACCGTAAAAGTAATATAACCTTCTTTTGTATATTTGACTGCATTCGACAGCAGATTGTTTAAAATCTGACGGATGCGGATTTCATCTCCTTTTAAGACTGTCGGCAGAGATTCCTCCACAGTTACATTCCATCCAAGTTTCTTACTGTCTGCTTTAATCTGAACTCCTTTTACAATATCCGCCAGCACTTTGGACAAATAGTACTCCGTTTCTACAATATCCAGCTTTCCTGCTTCAATTTTGGAAAAATCCAGAATGTCATTGATTAGTCCCAGCAAAAGATTGCTTGCATTTTCCACATTCTGCGCATATTCCCGTACAGCGTCATTCTGCCCTTCCCGTAAAATCATCTCATTCATACCGATAATTGTATTGATTGGTGTCCTGATTTCATGGGACATATTCGCAAGAAACTGTGCCTTTGCATTTCCAGCCGCAATTGCCATCTGCTTATCTTTTTCTACTTCCAGCATCTCCCTTGCAGTCTTGAAAACAGCAGTAACCAGCAATACAAGCAACCCAAAGCTCAACAATACTCCGCCATGAATCAACACTTCGGGTACAAAATTAATATAGACTTCACAGGCAGTTACAACAATCATCGCAACAATACCGATGGCAACTTCCCCATATTCCTGCAGCTTTCCCTTCACTGTATCCAGAGCAATCGTAATTGCCATAATAAGTATCATTACAATAATACTTCCATAAGCAACAATGGAGGTATCCGCCAGGTCAGCGATGCCAGACACCTGCAGCAAAACAGATGCAAAAAAATCAGCAGCTACAAACCAGGAAAGCACTTTGTATAATTTTTCGTAACGTTTTTTCTGCAAACGGCAGATATACACCATAAACGGATATGGAATCAGTATGGTTAATAAAAAACCCACATGTGATGCCACCGAAGAATTTGGCAGAAAGAGCTGGCGGATTCTGGACTCTGAAAGCATTGCCAGAGAAAGCTGCAATAATCCCAGTCCCAGATAAGTAATCTCCATTTTTACTTTATATACAATCCGCAATATAACTGCTGCCAGTAGTGTAATTATACTTAAAATGAGCATACATAACGAAACCATAAGAACAACCGAACATTGCCTGAGCAGCGTATAGACAATGTCTAATTTTTCTCCAACATAAATTTCATTCAAAAACCCGGAGTATTCACACCTGCTGACCGTTTCTATCACCAGTACTTTTCCGGCATCTTCATCTTTTATTTCAAAAAACACAAACGCACTGACACTGTCTCTTCCAAACAGTCGGCTATCCTTCGTGCAATATTCCGTTCTGAGTTCCCCGCCGACATAGACATACATATCCTGCTGGGACGCCCTCATACACATCCAGGTATCCTGTTGATCTTCTGCCAGGGTTGTTTCTATCCGTACCGTTTCCCCCCGCTTAGCATCACAGGTTACAGGAAGCTCTATCTGTTCTCTGCTGCCATCCGGAAGAACCCGTTCCCATTGTGCCTCAAACAGTGTACTTTGTCCTCTGCCGGTTGGATTTTCCTCTGGCAGAACCATTTCTCCAATGACAAGAAAAAGAATCACACCAAAAAACAGCACGATAAACATTCTATTCAGAACTTTTCCTATTTGATTTTTTTTCGTTTTCACGGATTGTTCTCCCTTCATTAGTTTTTCCATTGTTTCTTCTATCACACCCGCAGTCTTACAGGACATACTTATTAACGTTTTCCATCCTTCATTCCAAACCTCCGTAATTCACCATGAAATGCACTCCGTCTGGAATACATCTGCTTATACGACAGCAGCAGGTCTGCTTTTCCATTTCTTTTTCCAAGCGATTCCTCCGCTTCTCCCAGCGCTGCCACAAAAGCCGCACACTCATCATAATACTTTCTGTGATTACCCTCCATAATACCTTTGACCCGTTTATTTACCAGATTTTTCATACTGTCAATAAGCTTTATTTGTTCATCTCCAGATATTGTATTTTCCTTTTTCCACTTTTTAAACAATTCCCAGAACAAAACTTCACTTTCCTCTGTCCTCTTATCAACAAGTCCCTCATTGTACTTCTTTGTATCAAAGCCGGATTCCGTAACAATCCTACGGCACATTTCCCTGCCTCCTGCCTGCAGAGTATCACCCTGATACAAATATAACAGGAACAATGACAACCCCTGTTTCATAAAGGTCAATGACCAGCCAAGGCTCTCCCGGGTATCCATACCTTTGTCCAAAACCACTGAAAACTGCTTATGAAAAAAAGCAAGCATATAGTATGTATTTTCTTTCCTGCTGTCAAAATCAAACACTGGATTGCTGCTCTTTTGTTTCCCTCTATTCCCTTGCAGTAGTGCAGCATATATTTTTTCCACTTCCGCAGCATACTTCGAAAATTCCCTGCTCTCACCATATAAACGCAAAAAATTCACCACTGTCGTATCGGAACGGAACGCCTCCAGAAAACATCGTTCCACTGATTTTTCCTTTCCATTCCTGCTGCAAAGTTCTGCCAGACCAAGTGCAATCCTGCTTCGCACCTGGGACTCCCCACGAATTTCATTCAGTGCTTCTTTTCCTAACTCCAGCAAATCTTCCTGCCTGTTTCCATATTCTTTTTTATAAAACAGATGCTCATACAGTTCCGGATGATTTTCCTTATATTTTCTGGCATAGTCCCATTCTTTCTGGAAATCGTTCAGCATATCCACTGCTTCCACAATTAAAACCTGGTCAAAGCAGCTCATTTTGGTACTCAGATGTTCTATCCATTTTTCCAAAAACATCTTCCAATCCTTTAATTCCTGCTTTCCCATCTGGAACAAGTCCTGCAGGGTCACATCCCTGCATTCGGAATTTATCAGAATCCGGTATACTTCTTTTGCCCGGTCCTGTAATCTTACAGCCTGATAAGCAGAAAACACTGCATCTTTTACCAGAATTTTCAGCGGATACGTAAACAATTCTGCTCTATTCAAATCTGACAAATACAATGGTCCGCAATCATATTCCGCATAAACACCTTCTACCTCTATTTCCAATGCCAGCAAACATTCTGCCAGTTCCAGACCTTCCCGGTAAAACTCTTTATCCACACACTCATGTACCAGTTCACAGGCTTCCTGTAATATTTTCATAATTCCTTTCGGATCAGAAAATAGAAATTCTTCTTCGTCGCTGTTATACCATTCATCATATTCCGGACTGTAGTCACTATCCAGACACCATTCTCCTTCTGCAATTAAATCCAGTTTTTCCTTTAGAACCGCCAGCCGCTTTTCCATCCCTGCTTTCTCACCACGGTACTGTACTTCTGATTTTTTTGCTGGATTCGTCATACTACCCTGACTTAATACAAATAAAAATTTTTCCCTCTGGGTTTCCGGCAAAATTCTTGCATATTCATGTAAAAAAGCGCATAACTGCTCCTTAGAAAGCCTGTTTGTTTCTTCATCAACTACTGCTAAAAATTTCGTCAAATTCATGAGTAGATTCCTCCAAAAAATAATAGGCAACCACCGCTGCGATTGCCTACCCGCTCATGGGATATTTGAATTCAGGCGTTACCCCTGCCCCTATGGTCTATCTAAATTAAAACATACCTTAACAGAAAATACAACATTTTTTCTGCTGTATCGATTAAATTCCGGTTGACTTATTGCTAATGTGACGTATAATAAAGTACGAAAATTTAAGAGTATTGCTCTTGAATTTTCTGTTATCTTTTAGTATAATCTTAATATATTCTGATAATCAGGGATTATCAAGAATTTTTTATACATACAGAAGCTTTTAGATTCAAACACAAGGAGGGATTTTATGAAAAAACTAGTCACATTACTCTTATGCCTTTGTCTGACACTGTCCATGTTATGTTACGGCTGTGGAGGATCAACATCCGATAATTCTTCTCAAAAGACAGAGGACAACGATTCCGGCAAAACAGACAGTTCCAAAAAGGATGAAACCAAAGAAGACAAAAAGAATGAAACCAAAGAAGACAAAAAGGATACCGATTCCAAAAATGACAATACTTCCGAAACACTGGAAAATGAAGAAATCGAGGAAAACAGCAGTTCTTCTTATGTCGTTCCTAAGTATGAAGATTTTTCGATGACGTGGGACTACTATGATTCCATAACAGGAACCCTTGTATACTTTGACCAGCCACCTTACGGTATGAGTTCGGGAGGAACCGGATATTATGGTACCTGCGATAATAACGCTTTCCAGCTCATTACATGTAAGCAGGATTTCGATACTCCGTCCTATGATGGTCCAATCGAAGGATTATTCGAAGAGTGTATGCCGGAATTCATGTACGTTTTGGGTGATTCCCTTGGCGAATATTTCAGAGATGACAAACTTTTCGATACTTTTGAATACACAACCACAGTCGTTACACTGGACTCTGGTATTGAAGCTGTTAAGTTTGAAGGCACAAGAAACTCCTGGGCTGATTATAAATACTACATTTATGGCTACTGTCTTGTTTACGATGCCTTTGATTTGACCATCGGCTATGTTATCGAAGATAAAAAAGATTACGTTGCCACCTACGAAACCATGCTTAAAGACATCGTAGACCGTATGGTAACTACCGTACGTAGTGAAGAATAACTACTTTGCAGCACATCTATATTCTGACCTTTAAAGTCACTTTAAAAGCAATACCTAAATCATTAAAGGGGCTTTGGAAAATGATTTTCCGCTTAAAAAAACATTTTTCAAAGCCCCTTCTATCTTTTCAGACAATCTATGTAAGCAGGTAATCATCCGTATCTGGTATCCTTCCTTTACTTCTGGTACAATTTTACTACTGGATTTTCATTGTACAGCTCTATGAACTTTTCTTTATCAGTTTCTTTGATTTTTTCAAAGAACAACTCCATCCAGCTTTCCAAAACATTCTCCCTGCTGCCAGAACTTTTCTTTTGTGTGCTTTCCTACTTCATCGTTCATCGCAAAGTTAAACACACGTTCCGCTAATAAAGCATCCTCCTGTCCTTTAAGAAATTCAATTATCTCTTCTTTCTTTTCCTCAAAGGATTTTCCAAGTTCTTCTATTCTTTCATTCACGGAATCAATACTCCTATCTAATTTATCAAGAGCATTCATAATCATTTCAAACTCATCCTTACTCATTTACATCCCCCATTTACGCACTAAATCCAATCCACCCTAACTGGCTACGCACTGCGGAGCCAATTAAAAAAAAGTAAAAACAGAGCGCAGTACGTTCCACTTTTCTACTCAATGCGTAGAAGGTGCTGATGTCTCATCTGCAACGTGATATAATTTTCTTTTACTTTTACAGCATTTACAGTAGGTCTCATCATTTTGAGCTTCTCACCATTAAGCTATATTCTAATGGACTTCTTATCATTTTTTTAAGCGCTATGCTTCCCCTGCCTGTTTTAAACAAAACTCTACCAGACTTGGTTTGATATAAATTCCGTTCTGAACCATCACATCCAATACTGGTTTTAATTCGGAAAGATATCCCTTCTGCTTAGCTTTCATCAAAACTCCCAACGTTCCTGTTACTGGAAGCTCCAAATATTTTGCATACTTCTTTGCATTCTGATCATCAATCACTACAACGTCTGCCTGCTGCTCCATTGCCAGAATCATCACTTCAACTTCTCCGTCATGAAGCTGAGACTTGAACATCGTCTTTGCCATCTGGTTCTGAATCTCCTGCACATGAATCCAATCTAAAGATTCGTCCACATTTTTCTTGCACACGGAATCCTCTTTTACAGATATCTCATCATATACAGCCTTCGGAATCGTAATTTCACCATATAACTGTTTTAATACACTCAACTGTTTTACATGGCACAGCGCAATCAATGGAGTGGAGTTCACAATTACTTTACGCATTCGCAAGCTCCTCCATAAATTCTTCATCGGAATCAAATCCAAAGATAGTCACACCGTTTTGACCAAGGCACTTTACAAACTCTTCCTTAGACATTTCTGCC
>JAGBBW010000047.1 GCA_017938285.1 Lachnospiraceae bacterium | reverse complement strand
TAGATAGAAAGATAGGATAGACCTTAGGTCTGTTTTCTAGATAAAAGGAGGAATTCATCCGTGGGTAGTAACATGATTGAAATTAGCAAAGATGAGCAGGAATTAGCAGCAAGAATACTGGTAGTTGGTGTTGGCGGCGGCGGTAACAATGCCGTAGACCGTATGATTACTTCCGGTGTTACCGGTGTGGAGTTTGTATGTATCAATACAGACAAGCAGCAGCTGAGAAACTGTAAGGCAGAACAGTGTATCCAGATTGGTGAGAAACTTACCAGAGGTCTTGGTGCAGGAGCTGATCCGGAAAAAGGGGAAAAAGCTGCCGAGGAAAATAAGGACGAGCTGGCAGAGGTAGTACGTGATTTTGATATGGTAATCATTACCTGCGGTATGGGCGGTGGTACTGGTACCGGTGCTGCTCCGGTTGTTGCAAAGCTGGCAAAGGATATGGGTATCCTGACTGTTGGTTTTGTCACAAAGCCATTTAAATTCGAAGGCAAGAAGCGTATGCAGTTTGCCCAGGAAGGTATCGAGCGTCTGCGTCACAATGTAGATACACTGATTGTCATTCCAAATGACAAGCTGGTTGGTCTGATGGACAGAAAGGCTTCCATGACGGATGCATTCGCACGTACCGATGAAGTTCTGATGCAGAGTGTCCAGGGTATTACAGACCTGATTAATAAGAAGGGTGAAATGAACCTTGACTTTGCGGATATCCAGACCGTTATGAAGGACAAGGGTATTGCACATATCGGTATGGGCTCTGCCCAGGGCGAAGACCGCTGCATGACTGCGGTTCAGCACGCCATCCAGAGTCCACTGCTGGAAACTACCATCGATGGTGCAGACGGTATGATTATTAACTTCTCCGGTGATGTGGCTTTCCTGGAAGCAGCAGAAGCAGCGACTTATGTACAGGAACTGGTGGGAGAAGAAGCAAATATTATCTTTGGCTGTATCGAAGATGTTACTACTCCGGAAGTGGTTACCGTTACAATCATTGCTACTGGTATGGAAGGTGTGGCAAAACAGCAGGAAGCAGAAAAAGCAAGAAATGTGGTTCCTCCGTTTACCAGTGCTCCGGTACGCAACGGCGGTGTGGCAGACCAGTTTGATTTCAATTTAAAAGAAGGCAGAAAGCCGATTTCCCAGTATATTGGCGATGGTTATAAGCCGGCAGGAACAGGACGTACTACAGAACGTCCAGCCACTCCGTCCGGTTACACTGCACCGGCAAGGGATTATTACAAGCCGGCAGAGCAGGACACAGGTGAGGTTGTTGATTTAGGAGGAAAGACCAAAATCAAGATTCCAAGATTCCTTACAGAAAGAAAAGATAAAGAATAATATACAGCATAACGAAAAGGCGGTACTCCTTTGGAGGCCGCCTTTTTTCTGTCAGAGAAAAGGACAGAATAATTACAAAAAGACACCGCTGTTATGACAAAATATGCAGAACAAACCGTTTATACTTACCATATGGGAGGTGAAATGTGGACTGTATTCTTTACATGGACGTACTGTTTTTATGGAACTTCTGGATGAATGCCCTGATATTGTTTCTGGTGCGGCAGATAACAAAAACATACCGGACCGTATGGTGTCTGGCTGCCGCGGCCGTGGGTGCATTACTTGGCTGTCTGGGAGTGACAGGGTATATGATATGGTCAGGGGGGTGGTGTCTGTTTTTGGCAGAAGCTGTGGCAGTGGTTCTTATGAACTGGATGGCTTTTGGTGGAAAAAAACTGCTGTGGCATTTACTTTTATTTCTGGTGACAGGATTTGCAGTTGCCGGAGTATTTTTGTCCGTAACTTCACGAGTGACGGATGTCTGTGGGGAAAGTACCACTGCTGCAGTGCTGGTGTCTGGAACAGCTTGCGCATTCTGTATTCTTTTAGAGAAGAATAGCCGGATACGCTGGAAGGAAGAACATATGACAGCAAAAACCGTACTGGTTTCGGACGGAGAAAGGCTTTCTGCCACGGCACTGGTGGATACCGGAAACAAACTGTATGATCCGTTTTTTCATAAACCGGTAATTCTGGTGGACGAAAGGATGATAAAGAGATGGATGGAAGAGTACAGAAAAAAGTGTCCGGAACGGCTGCATTGTATACCGTTTCACAGTGTGGGAAAAGAAAATGGCATGCTGGAAGGGATGACGCTGGAGGCGGTCAGTATTCAGTGGCAGAATAAAACCATACAGCTT
Organism: Lachnospiraceae bacterium; assembly: GCA_017938285.1. Lineage (GTDB taxonomy): Bacteria > Bacillota > Clostridia > Lachnospirales > Lachnospiraceae > SIG299. The sequence goes on along the minus strand of JAGBBW010000047.1, from coordinate 11,397 downwards.
ACAGAAGTAATTGCAGCGGCAACCAGGGAGAGTCTGTACCAGGGAAAGGATTACCAGGTAATTTTTCACTGTGGGCTGCTGCAGGAAAAGAAAGAATAAAGGAGGGACTGCTGTGCTGGTGAAACATATGTTGCATGGGAAGAAAATGCTCCGGATAATGGAGTATCTGCGGGAACTGCTGTTTGGAAAAAGTGGGGAAATCCATTATATTGGTGGGGCGGAAGTGCTGCCGCCACCGCTGGAAGTGGAGGAAGAAGCCAGAATGCTGGAACTTCTCGAAGGAGAAGAACGGGAAACGGCGAAATCTGTACTGGTGGAACATAATCTTCGTCTGGTAGTATACATAGCCAAAAAATTTGACAATACCGGAATCAGTGTGGAGGATCTGATTTCCATTGGAACCATTGGTCTGATGAAGGCGATTAATACGTTTAACCGGGATAAGAATATTAAGCTTGCTACGTATGCATCCCGCTGTATTGAAAATGAAATTCTGATGTATCTGCGTAAAAATAATAAGGTCAAAATGGAAGTGTCCATTGATGAGCCGTTAAATGTAGACTGGGATGGGAACGAGCTTCTGCTTTCCGATATTTTAGGTACGGAGGAGGACTGCGTTTACAAAAATATGGAGGACGAGATAAATCATCAGATACTCCGCCAGGCAATGAAGCATTTAAATGCCAGGGAAAAGGTAATTATTGACCTCCGGTTCGGATTGAACAGTGACGGCAGGGAAAAGACCCAGAAAGAGGTGGCAGACCTGCTGGGAATTTCCCAGTCCTATATTTCCAGACTGGAAAAGAAAATTATGAAAAGACTGCGGACGGAAATACTGAAGTTTAGTTAAGAATGTAAAAAGCTTCAGAAATTTGACTTTTCTCCGATGAATAAATTTTCCCCAAATGGTAAAAGCTTACTGTTAGAAACATGACAGGAGGTTATGGCCATGGCAGGCTACAGAGTGGAAATATGCGGAGTAAATACAGCGAAGCTTCCTTTATTGAAAGCAGAGGAAAAGGAAGAGCTTATTCGAAAAATCAAAGAGGGAGATACCCAGGCCAGAGAAACCTACATTAAAGGAAATTTACGTCTTGTATTAAGTATTATCCAGCGTTTTTCCAATAGTAACGAAAATGTGGATGATTTATTTCAGATTGGCTGTATTGGTCTGATGAAGGCCATCGACAATTTTGACATTTCCCAGGGAGTGAAATTTTCCACCTACGCAGTGCCAATGATTATAGGAGAAATACGTCGGTATCTGCGGGATAATAATTCCATCCGGGTCAGTCGTTCCCTGCGTGATATTGCCTATAAAGCCATTTACGTAAGAGATATGCTGCAGAAAAAGATGGACAGGGAGCCTACGATTGAAGAGATTGCAGCGGAATCCGGACTTCCAAGGGAAGATATATTGAATGCGCTGGATGCCATTCAGGCTCCAATGTCCCTGTACGAGCCGGTATATTCGGATTCCGGAGATACTTTATACCTGATGGACCAGGTCAGCGACAAAAAGAATAAAGAAGAAAACTGGATAGAGGAACTGTCCATCAAAGAAGCGATGGACCACTTAAGTCCAAGAGAACAGAATATCATTGAACTTCGGTTTTTCCAGGGCAAAACCCAGATGGAAGTGGCAGAAGAAATCCATATTTCCCAGGCACAGGTATCCAGACTGGAAAAGACGGCACTGAAGAATATGAAAAATCACCTGAATAAATAGAGATTTCAATTTTTACACTTGATTATTGAAAAAAAAGAGCGTATAATGCACATGGTTAAAAAATTATCAAAGAAACGGAAGAGGGGTTAAAACGTTATGTACTTTTTATTTCTTGCATTATGGATTATTTTTAATGGAACGTTTACCTGGGAAATATTCTGGATCGGGGCGGTGATATCTGCTGCACTGTACTGGTTTGTCTGCAGGTTTATGGACTATAGTTTAAAGAAGGACCTTGCAGGCTTAGGGAAGCTTGGGAAGGTCCTGATTTATGTGGTGACGCTGGTGGTAGAAATTGTAAAAGCGAATAAGCAGGTGATTCATTACATTCTGACCAGTAAGTACGAGATTGAGCCGACACTGGTAAAATTCCGGACAAATCTGAAAAAAGATTCCAGCCGGGCAGTACTGGCTAACTCGATTACCCTGACACCGGGAACCATTACCGTGTCCCTGACCGGAAATGAATATGTGGTACATTGTCTGGATAAAGAACTGGCAGAGGGCATGGACGATTCTGTATTTGTGCAGCAGCTTCGCCGGATGGAAAAGAACAAATGACAGGAGGTATAAAGTAAGATGGAACAGTTTTTTCATGGTTTTTTGGTAGTCTGCATGGCAGTGCTTGCAGTCTGTATTATTGCCTGTATTATCCGGGCGATTCTGGGCCCCAGAATTTCTGACCGCATTGTTGCCATCAATATGATTGGTACGATGTCCATTATAATTATTACGCTGATGTCTGTGCTGCTGCATGAAGGATATCTGGTGGATGTAGCCATGCTGTATGCCATGCTCAGTTTCCTTGCGGTAGTTGTACTGACCAAGGTTTACATGGGTGTTTATGTTGAGAAGCACCAGAAAGAAGAAAAGAAGAAAGAGGCAAAGGAGGAAAAATAAAATGGAAGTTGTCCGGTATCTTATTGCGGCTGTTCTGCTGCTTTGTGGTGTCAGTATTGCCTGTATTGCCACTTTTGGTCTGTTTAAGTTCAAATATGTGCTGAACCGTATGCATGCGGCAGCCATGTGTGATACCCTGGCACTGATGTTCTGTCTGCTGGGAGTGGCTGTAATTTATGGTATTTCTTTTGTTACCCTGAAATTAGTGTTAATCATTATCTTCCTGTGGCTTGCCAGTCCGGTCAGCAGTCATCTGATTGCCCGTCTGGAAGTTACGACAAACCCGGATGGTATGAAAGAAGAATACGAGGTGGAAGAATAATGGAATTTTTAAAACTGCTTTTGTTTGTCGTGCTGATTACCTGTGCGATTTATGTCTGTGTAGCAAAAAATCTGCTGACCTCCATTGTTGTTTTTATGGCATACAGTGTGGTGATGTCCATTATCTGGGTGATTATTGAATCCCCGGACCTTGCCATTACGGAAGCTGCCGTAGGTGCAGGAGTTACCAGTGTATTGTTTTTTGTCACATTAAAGAAAATCCATGCCATGGACGACAGAAAGGAAGAAAAAAATGAGCAGGATTAGGGAAGATTATGAAAGAACGCCATGGCGCAGACTGGTACACTTTATCAATGGTGATGAGGAGTCTGTGGCAGAGCGTGCCGGTTATGAAGTAGAAACAGAAGAAGAATCTGTGCGTATTCATGATGATTTCTTTCATGAAGTAGAATGGAATAAGCGGAAGGAAGAAGCAGATACGCTGATTTCCCAGTATGAGGAGTGGCCGGAAACCAAAGGCCTGAAATATTTCCAGAAAATTTACAGACTGATGTCTGCTTTGATTTGTGTCACGATTATTGTGCTGCTGTTAATGACTGTGGCAGAGCTTCCAACGCTTGGGGAGGCAGCGCATCCAATTAATAACGAAGTTTCCGGACGTTACATAGAAAAAGGTATGGAAGAAACCGGGGCGGTCAACATTGTGGCGGGTATGATTCTGGACTATCGTGCTTTTGATACGCTGGGTGAGTCCCATGTGCTGTTTATTGCTTCCTGCTGTGTGCTGATTCTGCTGCGTATTGATTCTAAAGGAAAGGGCAGTACGAAGGAAGAGGCAGAAGAGAATGACCGTATTTACGAGCCAAAGAACGATGCCATTCTGCAGTATGTTGCCAGATACCTGGTGCCGATTATTATACTGTTTGGTATTTATGTCGTATTCAACGGACATATTTCTCCGGGCGGTGGGTTCTCCGGTGGTGCCATTATCGGTGCGGGTCTGATTTTATATCTGAATGCGTATGGATTTAAGAAAACAGAGAGGTTCTTTACTGCAAAGACCTTCTCGACAATTTCCGTGATTGCACTGGGCTTTTATGCACTGTCCAAGACGTACTCCTTCTTTACCGGGGCAAATCATTTACACAGCATTATTTCTCCAGGAACACCGGGAAATCTGCTGAGTGCAGGTTTAATCCTGCCGCTGAATATCTGCGTCGGCATGGTGGTTGCCTGTACGATGTACAGCTTCTATGCATTGTTCCGAAAGGGAGGTATGTAGTCATGGGAGAGTTTTTTTCCGCACTTTATGCGAATCTGTATGAAACAGTGGCGGTGGTACTGTTTGGTATCGGTTTCACCACACTGCTGTTCAACCGCAATATGATTAAGAAAATTATGGGATTTAACATCATGGATACGGCAATTTACCTGTTTCTGGCCGCCAAAGGGTATGTGGAAGGCAGAAAGGCGCCGATTGTAGTGGATGGTGTGACTTCCATGGAAGCATATATCAATCCGGTACCAAGTGGTCTGGTACTGACCGGTATCGTTGTATCTGTCAGTGTTTCCGCAGTTATGCTGGCACTGACCATCCGATTATACCGCCGGTATCATACCCTGGATATTGATGAAATTGCAAAAGCAGTACAGAAGGAGGGCAAATAACATGAATTTTATCTGGAATTTTCCTCTGTTCAGTGTCGTTTCCTGTCTGTTCTGCGGTGTTATCTGCTCGGTGCTGCCACGACGTGCGGCAAAGACCTTGTGCTGGTCGCTGGTAAGCATCGTTACTTTGATGTCTGCCGGAGTGCTGTATTTTACTGCCTCGACCGGAGAAAGTTTTACTTACATGATGGGTCACTATCCGGCGCCATGGGGTAACGAAGTAAGGGCAGGTATTCTGGAAGGTGCCATGGCACTGTTTTTCTGTGTTGTTATGCTGCTGTCCCTGGTGGCAGGTGCAAAATATCTGGATAAGGATGTGGAAGAGAGCAAGCAGAACCTGTATTACTCCCTGTCCAATCTGATGTTAAGCTCCCTGCTGGCACTGGTATATACCAACGATATTTTCACTGCGTATGTTTTCGTGGAAATTAATACGATTGCTGCCTGCGGTCTGATTATGATTAAAGGAAACGGCCGTTCCCTGCTGGCTTCCGCAAAGTATATGATTATGAGTCTGCTTGGTTCCGGTATGCTGCTGCTTGGCATTACCATGCTGTATGATGTCACCGGACATCTGCTGATGACCAGCATTCACGAGGAAGTGCAGAATATTGTCAGTTCCGGCAGTTACAGTGAGCCAATGACGGTTATCATCGCCCTGATGTGTGTCGGACTTGCCATTAAGAGTGCGCTGTATCCGTTCCATTCCTGGCTTCCGGATGCGTATGGTTATTCCACACCGTCCTCCAGTGCGATTTTATCCAGTCTGGTGTCCAAGGCATATATTTTTCTGCTGCTGAAGATTTTCTTCCGTGTCATTGGCTGGGAAGTCATCCTGGATAATAAAATTACAGACATTCTGTTTGTGTTTGGTATTATTGGTATGATGATGGGCTCCATCAGTGCCATCATGCAGAAGGATATTAAGAAAATGGTGGCATATTCTTCCGTTGCCCAGATTGGCTATATTTACATGGGCTTTGGTCTGGGAACCCTGGAAGGTGTGATTGCGTCCATATTCCATATTTTTATGCATGCTTCTGCAAAGTCCATGCTGTTTATTTCCCTGGCAGAGCTTGGCGAGGTGTCCCGTGGTAAGACACTGCTGACAAAGTTAAAGGGTGCCGGATACCGCAACAAGCTGGCGGGCGTTGCTTTTACAACAGGTGCGTTCTCCATGATTGGTATTCCATTATTCGGCGGCTTTATTTCCAAGATTCTGTTTGCGTCTGCGGCAGTGGATATGAACAGCACAAAGATGGTAGTAACACTGGTGGCACTGGCAGTCAGCACACTGTTAAATGCTTGGTATTTCTTCCGGGCGGTAATCCGGATTTACACCCCGCACCGCAAAGAAAAGGACAAGTATTTTTCCATTTCCACAGCGGCCGCCATGGTGGCATTTATTGCACTGAATGTATTTTTTGGAATTTTCTCCGATATTGTCATCGAAGGAATTCAGACAGGACTCGCCATGTTTTTATAAATGAGTGGAGAATGGAAAGGGATTAGAGGATTATGAATCAGTTATTGATAAATATACAGGTCATTGCGCCGGTGCTGGTCCCGGTGCTGTGCGGATTACTTCTGCTGGTATCGGGGAAAAAATTTACCAATGGAAGAAGCCGCAATCTTGCCGTATCTGCAGTGCTGGTGCTTCAGATTGTTCTGACGCTTCTGGCATGGCAGGGAAGGGCACAGGATGTAGTATTCTGGAACCTGACAAAGGATATTCCGGTGTTGTTCCATATTGATGAAATGTCGATGCTGTTCACCGGACTTCTGGCGGTGGTATGGCTGCTGGTCGGCGTATTTTCTTTTGAATATATGAAGCATGAGGATGAAACGGAACATGCAGAGGCACATACCAGGAGCCTGAGGGGAACAACGTTTTATGGTTTTTACCTGCTGGTGCTTGGTGTCATGACCGGTGTTGGTTTTGCCGGAAACCTGGTGACATTTTATTTGTTCTATGAGTTTATGACACTGCTTTCCATGCCGTTTGTATTACATACCATGACAAAGGAAGCAATTTTTGCGGCAAAGAAATATTTGTTTTATTCTGTGGCAGGTGCTTCTCTTGCCGTATTTGGTTTTTCCTTCCTGTATTCCGTAGGTGGAAGCATTACGTTTACGCCAGGAGGTGTTTTTGCCAATGGACTGACGCCAGGAAAGGAAGGAATTCTCCTTGTGGCGGCATTTCTGATGGTGGTAGGATTTGGTACGAAAGCCGGTATGTTTCCAATGCATGGCTGGCTGCCATCCGCCCATCCGGTTGCCCCGGCTCCGGCGTCCGCAGTGTTATCCGGTGTCATTACAAAGACAGGTGTTCTTGGAATTATCCGTGTGGTATTTTATCTGTTTGGTACAGATGTTCTGCGGGGAACCTGGGTACAGTATGCGTTTGTGGCACTGACGCTGCTTACTGTATTTATGGGCTCCATGCTGGCGTATAAAGAGCAGGTTTTCAAAAAGCGTCTGGCATATTCTACGGTCAGCCAGGTGTCTTATGTACTGTTTGGTATTTCCCTGATGCAGCCGGTGGCGTTTGTGGGTGCACTGCTGCACATTGTGTATCATTCCGTGATTAAGTGTACGTTGTTCTTAAATGCCGGAGCAGTTATTTACAAGACCGGAAAGACGAAGGTGGAGGAACTGACAGGTATCGGCAAGGAAATGCCGGTGACGATGTGGACCTTTACCATTGCCTCTCTGGGGCTGGTAGGCATTCCTCCGGTGTGCGGATTTATCAGCAAATGGTATTTATGCCAGGGTGCCCTGGAGTCCGGATTAGGAGTAGTGGAATACCTTGGTCCGGCAGTGCTGTTAATCAGTGCGCTGCTTACCGCAGGTTACCTGATTTCCATTACCATTCAGGCCTTTTTTCCGGGAGAGGGCTTTGATTATGCGGGACTGAAAAAGCAGGAGCCGGCGTATCTTATGTTAGTACCAATGCTTGTGTTTGCAGCGGCGGCAGTGTTATTCGGTATTCTGCCGGATGGTCTGGCTGCTTTCTGTACAGAACTTGGAACTGTATTATTTTAGGAGGGGAGAAAGATGAGCGCATTATTGTTAGTACCGATTGTATTTCCGATTTTAGCGGGTGCGTTAATTCCCCTGCTGAATTTTAAAGAACGGCAGAAGAGAACGGTTTATGTGATTACAATGGCAGCGATTAATTCCCTTGTCATTGCCGGACTGTGCTTTGTTCTTCCGGAAGAAACCGTATTTACTATTTTCAGACTGACCGAATCCATGCCAATCTGTATCCAGTTGGACGGTATGGGCCGGGTATTTGCCTGCCTGGTGGCATTTTTGTGGCCGCTGGCCTGCTGTTATGCAGTGGAATATATGAAACATGAGGGAAAAGAAAATACATTCTTTGCCTATTATCTGATGACCTATGGTGTAACCGTGGGTGTGTCCTTTGCGGCAAATTTAATGACAATGTATTTCTTCTATGAATTCCTGACCCTGGTGACGCTGCCAATTGTTATGCATGGAATGACAAAGAAAAGCATTTATGCAGGAAATAAGTATGTGCTGTATTCCATTGGTGGTGCGGCGTTTGCCTTCATGGGCATGATTCTTCTGTTTGTATATACCGGAACGACAGATTTTAAGTTTGGCGGTATTATTGGCACAGTAACAGAACAGCAGAGAAATATTTTACTGATGATGTATCTGTTTGCTATTTTTGGTTTTGGTGTCAAGGCAGCCATTTTTCCATTCCATGGCTGGCTTCCGACCGCTTCGGTGGCTCCAACGCCGGTAACCGCCCTGCTTCATGCGGTAGCAGTAGTCAATGCCGGTGCATTTGCCATTATCCGTATTACCTATTATTCCTTTGGTACGGAGTTTCTCCGTGGCACCTGGGTGCAGTATGTAGTTATGACAGCGGCATTAATTACGATTTTGTACGGTTCCGGTATGGCATTAAAGGAGCAGCATTTTAAGAGAAGACTGGCATACTCTACCATCAGTAACCTGTCTTATATGGTATTTGGTGCATCCATGATGACAGCGGAAGGTCTGGTAGGTGCTGCTTCCCACATGATTTTTCATGGTCTGATTAAAATTACGTTGTTCTATGTGGCAGGAGCAGTACTTTACAAGACAGGTAAGAATTATGTCAATGATCTGTTCGGTTATGGAAAAAAGATGCCGGTAATGTTTGCCTGCTTTACCCTGGCGTCTGCGGCACTGGTAGGCGTTCCGCCAACAGTGGGCTTTATCAGCAAGTGGAATCTGATTACGGCAGCGGCAGCAACCGATGTTCCATTGGCGTGGGCTGGAATTCTGGTTCTGCTGGTTTCCGCAGTGCTGACCAGCATTTATCTGTTTTCTGTTGTAATTAAAGCGTATTTTCCGGGACCAGGCTTTGATGCACAGAAAATCAGCCAGGTGGAAGATCCGAATGGCTTTATGAAGGTTCCGATGGTGCTGATCTGTGTGGTTATTGTTCTGGTGGGAATGTATTCTACACCTGTCGTTTCTTATCTGGAGCAGATTGCTGCCGGATTGATATAAAAGGAGGAAGAGAGTATGGGTACAATTTTACTTTGGCTGCTGATTCTTCTTCCAATGGCAGGTGGAGTTGTCAGCTACCTGACCGGCAGAAAGAATAAAACAGCAAGAGATTATACGGTAATGGCAGTGACCCTGGCAGAAGCAGTACTTGCAGTGCTGATTCTTGTGCAGACTATGGGTGGAAATGCGCTGTCTACAGGAGTCGAAAAAGTTCTGGGTCTCGGTCTGCATTTTACGACAGATGGGTTCCGCAGTCTGTATGTACTGACGGCATCCCTGATGTGGTTTGCTGCCAGTGTATTTTCCAGAGAGTATATGGGACATGGCAGAAACCGTAACCGGTATTACCTGTTCTGGCTGGTTACCCTGGGAGCGGTAGCAGGTGTGCTGCTGTCCTCGGATTTATATACGACATTTGTATTTTTTGAACTGATGTCCTTTGCTTCCTTTGTCTGGGTTATCCAGGAAGAGAACGAAGGAAGTATTCATGCAGGAAAACTGTATCTGGCCATTGGCGTCATCAGCGGTCTTGTCATGTTAATGGGTATTATGATGCTGTATCAGGAATTTGGTACGGTGACTGTAGCGGAGATAACAACAGTGTTGTCTACCGGTGTAGAACTAGTGCAGGGAGCGGTTTCTGAAACAAAACTGTTTGTTACCGGCTGTCTGATCTGTATAGGTTTTGCAGCAAAAGCAGGTCTGTTTCTGCTGCATGTGTGGCTGCCGAAGGCCCATACCGTGGCTCCGGCTCCGGCCAGTGCCATTCTTTCCGGTGTACTGACCAAGATGGGCATTTTTGGAATCCTTGTGATAACCGGAGGGATGTTCCTCGGCAATGAACTCTGGGGACTTATGCTGCTGGCAATTGGAATCCTGACGATGTTTACCGGAGCGTTTCTTGCCCTGTTTTCCATTAATTTCAAGAAGACGCTGGCATGTTCCTCCGTATCACAGATGGGCTTTATTATTACCGGAATTTCCATGTATGCGCTGCTGCATGAAAATGCCCTGGCAATGAACGGTACGCTGCTTCATATGCTGAATCATTCCATGATTAAGCTGGTTCTGTTTTTAACTGCCGGAATTATTTATATGAAGACCCATTCGCTGGATTTGAATGAGATTCGTGGCTATGGCAAAAACAAGCCGCTGCTTCATGCGGCATTTGCCATTGGTGCATACAGCATTGCCGGAATTCCATTGGGAAGCGGTTATGTCAGTAAAACGCTGATTCATGAGAGTATAGTAGAATATATGGCAGAGCTTGGTGCAGGAACTGTTTCTACATGGGTAGAACTGGCAGAAATTCTGTTTCTTGTGACCGGTGGTATGACACTGGCGTACATGTTAAAACTCTATATTGCCGTATTTTGGGAAGAGGGAAAAGCAAAGGAGAAGCCATTGTGCAAAGCAGGCACTCTGATAACAATTCTGGTTCCTGCAGCCCTGCTGCTGGTACTTGGTCTGCTGCCAAACCTGACGATGGATAGGGTGGCTGAATTTGGCAGACTGACGGAAGCAGCAGTTGCTGAAAATCATCATGGCGCGGTGCATTACTTCACCTGGACGAATTTAAAGGGAGCCGTAATATCCATCAGTATTGGTCTGGTGTTATACTTTGGTTTTATCCGCACCCTGCTGATGAAACAGATGGATGGAAAGCGTGTGTATGTGGACCGTCTGCCGGAGTGGTTTGATCTGGAACAGACCATTTACCAGCCGGTAGTGCTTCACCTGCTGCCATTTGTATTCGGATTTTTCAGCCGTGTTCTTGACAAACTGACGGATTTCTTTGCTTTTGTGCTTGGAAAAAAAGTATTAAAACCAAAGAAAAAGCATCGTCCGGTGCCGGTAGGAAATGGTATTTCCTATGCGGTGGGGACGTTCCTTGATAAAATAGTGCATATGCTGAATTCAACCTTCTGTAAGAAGAAGCCGATTCAGAAATCTTATGTCAACAGTCTGGCTATTATGACAATGGAGATGGAGGCAACCGGAAATCTGGTGAGCAGAAGTGTATCTTTTGGCCTGCTGTTGTTCTGTATTGGTCTGGTGCTGACGCTTCTGTATCTGCTTTTATCATAATGTAACTAAGCAGTGTTTTTTCAGTAAGCACTTTGTCCTGAACAGAAATAATATATCAACTATAAATGAGCAAGTTCGTGATTTTGCATAAAAAGAAAGACACCTTGGTTCAAAAATGTTGTATAATGAAAGTGACCAAACAAACATTTGCAGCATTCAGGAAAGAAGGTGTCTCTCGCAAATACTATAATACATCATTC
>JAGBBW010000006.1 GCA_017938285.1 Lachnospiraceae bacterium | reverse complement strand
TGACAGTGCAGAGCGCTTGAGTTTCGGTGCCAGTTTGCTTGCCAAGAGCGGACTTTATATTGCCGGAGGCGAGGAGGTACGGGAAGTTATTCTGGAGGATTCCTTTGGCAAAGTAGCGTTTCATTTGCTGCCTTTTGTAAAACCTGCGGTAGTAGGCGCTTCTGATTGTCAGGAGGCAGTTATGAAGCAAATGCAGCAGATGCAGGAAAATTGGACAGCAGCGGACAGGCATGTTTTGGTAACACATTTCTTTGTGTGTGCCGGCGGCAAAGAACCGGAGTTATCCGATTCAGAACAACACAGTTATGTGGGTGGGTTAGAACAGGTGGATGTTTCTTTGTTTGAAGCATATGATTATGTGGCACTGGGACATATTCACAAGCCACAATGTATGCGCAGAGGAAAAGTATTTTATGCCGGTTCTCCACTGTGTTATTCTTTTTCTGAATGTACAGCGTCGGAAGCTTTCAGCCGAAAGGGAGTATTTATCGTAGAGTTAGAAGAGAGCGGTGCTATGAGCGTGGTAAGAAAACCGTTGCATCCCAGACGGAATATGCGCATTCTTAAGGGCAGTCTGCAGGAGTTGATTCAGCAGGATAGTTCGGTTAATTGTGAGGATTATATCCAAGCTATCCTTACGGATAAAGAGGAACTTTTTGACCCTATCGGCAGTTTGCGCAGTGTTTACCCAAACACCATGCAGATTGTACTGGAAAAGCGCTTGCGGGAGGGCAGTACACCGATGCTACGCGGAGAACAAAGTAAATCTAAGAACATGGAAGAGCTCTTTGGCAGTTTTTACGAAGCGCTGGCTGGAGAGCCGATGGATGAGGCGCGTGCTGAGGTAGTCAGGGAAATTACATTGGAAGTAGAGGATGCAAAGGAATGAAGATCCTGAAATTTGTATTAGTAATAGGAGGCAAATTATGAGACCCAAGTATTTGGAGATGTCAGCCTGGGGACCGTACAAGGATGTGGTTTCTGTAGATTTTGAAGCTTTTGAAAAAGGTGCTCTGTTTTTGATTTCCGGTCCCACCGGTTCCGGTAAAACAACCATTTTTGACGGAATATGTTTTGCAATATACGGGAATACCTCCGGTAAGGAACGGGAAAAAACAACACTTAGATCAGATTTTGCACAAATGGAGACCAGCACTTATGTAAAGTTCATCTTTTCTCATAACGGTCTGGTATATGAGGTAGAGCGGAACCCGGAATATTTGCGTCCAAAGAAACGCAAGAACTCAGAAGGAAGCTACACTTATACGAAAGAAAAGGAAAATGCAGTGTTAAGATTGCCTGACGGTATAGTATTGGAAGGAGTGACGACAGTAAATCGTAAGCTGCAGGAAGTGATGGCATTGGATTACAGTCAGTTTAAACAGATTTCCATGATTGCTCAGGGCGAGTTTGATCGACTTTTAACAGCGCCGAGCCAGGAGAAAACCAAGATTTTTAGAGGAATTTTCGGTACCGAGAAATTTGATTTGTTTACACAGAACCTCAAAAGCAGGGCCGCAGAAAGCTACCGCAAGGTTAGTGAATATAACCACCGCATGGAGGAGGACATTAAGATACATGCGAAGGGAGAGCCGGAACTGGAAGCATTGGCCAATGTGGAGCATATAAATTATGAAGCAGTCGAGGAAGGGATGGCGGAAAGACTGGAATGTTACGTTGCAGAGAAAAAGGAGTTGGCAAAGCAGTTGACTGCTGCGGAGGAAGTACTTTCCGGTCAGCAGTCAGCCTATAATCATGCCAAGGAGCAGCAGAAAAAGCAGGTTCAGTTAAAACAGGCGGAAGAACGTTTTCAGAAGCTGCAGGACACCAGAGGACAATATGAGGACACCAAAGAACGTTTGCAAAAAAGTATGGAGGCAGAAGGAATTTCAAAAGAATATGAAATGCTGCAGGAAGCGAAAAAGCTTTGTGAAAAGTGTGCAGATCAAACAAAGCGTGCAAATGGAAGGGTGGACCAGGCAAAAAAACAGTATTTACAGGTGGAAGCCAGAGAGCGACAGGCATATGAAGCATGGCAGCAGGCGGATATGGCGTATAAGCGTGCCTCCATTGGTATTGTGGCAGACATGCTTGTAGAGGGGATGCCTTGTCCTGTGTGCGGTTCTATACAGCATCCGATGCCTTTCCGGTCTGACGGTACGGTACCTGACGGCAGAGAAGTGGATAGGCTGAAAAAAGTCCATGAGAAAGAAAAGTCAGAGCAGTTAAAGATTTACGGTCAGGTGCAGGCGTTTTTGGAGGCACAGCGAAAAGCAGTGGAGGAAGAGCAAGAAAGCCGGAAGAAGATGGAAATGTGCAATAATATATGGCAGGGGAAACTGTCTGACGGTATTTTTGGAACAGAAGAAGAATTCTTAAAATCCAGACTGTCTAAAGAAGCTGAGAAAAAGTGCCGGGAGCAAGTGAGAAAATGGGAGGAGATGGTGACCAGTACAAAAGCGGTGTTGGACCATATGAAAGAAGAAATGGCGAAAGAAAAGCATCCGGATATTACCACTATTGAAGCATCTTATCAGGAGGCATTAATGAAACTGGAAGAAGTTCGTCGGGTTCATCAGCAGGTACTTTTACGGGAAGCCCAATTA
>JAGBBW010000046.1 GCA_017938285.1 Lachnospiraceae bacterium | reverse complement strand
CCCTGGTTACCTGCTACAGTTCAAATACAGACAGACCATCCTCCATGGCATTTTTTACTTTCACCAGTGCCTCTATTGCTTCTTCCCTGCTTTCATAGCAGGCAATGCTTTCCCAGCAGCTGATTCTTGTCTGGACCATCAGCGTAGATCCATCCACACGAAGTCCACCATAACAAAGCAGCAATTTCGATTTATCCGGACTCAGTAATTTCATGTACTGCCTTGGTCTTACCGTGGTTCCATCTGTAAGCACAAATTCAAAATCAGAAAAACTTTCCCGTAACGCCTCCGGCAACGCATCCTGCACCGCACCGGTCACAGCACTTTCCAGCTGTTCTGCCAGCATTACCTCCAGCATATCTTCCATACGTCCTGACAATTCATCCATAAGTGCTTCTACATCAATGGTTTCGTTCTCTTCCATGTTCAGCCTCCCACATTTTTTATCCGTCTACAGAATTTCTTTTATTCGTATTTCTACCATTTGTTTCAAAAACGTCAGATCTTCATATTTAGGATTATCAATTCGGAAGGTACATCCACAAACATCATCAAATTCTTTTCCGAATATGATTTTATGTCTTCCACCACCACAGGAACCACAATGCCCACAATGGTCAACATATTTCCAGGCATTTTCTTTCATGCCACTATCCGCAATATCTTTTTCCAGCCATTCAGAGCCCATATCCGCAGACCAGACCGTCCAGTGATTGTTTTCCTCCTCTGGATCTTTTATTGCAATAAAACAGACACACTCATCCCCTGACTTCACCCAGTAATATAGTTTGTCTTTCCAGCAGGCATCGTTATCTTTGTAAAAACTAAGACTTTTATCTTTCAAAAAACAGACAAACTCCATGGCAGTCTTTTGTTCTTCCGGTAATAACTCCCGCCGAATGTGGTCCTCGATATTTAACTCAATCATAATCCTCCTCATTTCTGCAACAGCGACTGTAAACAGTCTAAGCTTTACCCTGTAACGTTTTCTTTAAATCGATAAAAGATACTTTTCATACGCCTCACTGTCATCCAGAACACCCTTATTATGCATTTCTAAATCTACACTCAAAGGAAAGGCACTTCTAAATTTATCCACCAGCATATCGTCCTTACTGATAAATAAAGTACAGCCTGAATCCCATGCCACCACTTCTACCGTTGCCAACGGATGCTGAATGGATATGTTTTCCTCCCAGAAGCCTCTGTATCCGTCTGCATATGGTACCGCATATTTTTTCACTTCTTCCAAAGTGATATGTTTTTCAAAACCGGAAAGAACTGCCCAAATCCACTGAAAATCGTCTTTCCGGATAATGTTGGTCAGTTCTTCTCCGCTAATCCATGCATACTCTCCTGACTGATGAATTCGCACATTGTGCCCCGGCTTTTTAGGATATGCTTCGCAGTCACTAATCAGCCAGTTATAGTTTTTTTGAAAATTTTCCATCCCAGTGAAAATTTTTCTTAGAAACGTATAATATTCTTCCCCTTTTGCTAATAAAGCACCCTTCATATCATGCCGCCTCCAGCACTTTACTTCCTATCGCTCCTTCGAGGTATCAAAAATCCTCACCATCCAGTCTCCGGTATCATGCTCAAACACCGTCTCATACGCTGCCTCAATGACATCCTCCCGGACTTCATATTCCGAACTGGTACGACAGTCATGGTCCACAATAATATAACGTATTCCATGGTCTTCTATCAAGGTTTTCAATTCCTCCACGGAAGAAGCCTCATACATTTCCTTTACATCCCGTTCTCTCTGGTATGTGTCATATCCGGCCGACCACGCATAATACGGCCAGCCATAATACAGCAT
The DNA here is from genome assembly GCA_017938285.1 of Lachnospiraceae bacterium. Lineage (GTDB taxonomy): Bacteria > Bacillota > Clostridia > Lachnospirales > Lachnospiraceae > SIG299. The sequence goes on along the minus strand of JAGBBW010000046.1, from coordinate 5,533 downwards.
GGCACCGCCCATCACCACATTGTTCAGGGAATAATACGGTGTCAGGAACATATCGTCCGTCGTGGCATTCTCCGCAATCCAGTTTGTCACCGGATCGTCCTCGGCAAATACCAGATAATTCTGGTTCCGCTTCACGATGGTAGTCAGGTCATACAGTCCGGTGGCGGTCAGCACAAATAACAGGATTACCGCAATGCCCCGCTTCAGCCAGTCACCGGATTCGAAAAGCTTTGTCAGCACAATGGCAGCAAACATGGAAACTAACATCAGCGACATCATAATCCACTTATGGTTGACTGTAATATCCACCGTCAGGGACAGGGTAAACGCCAGCACAAACGGCACCAGAAATACCAGCAGCATATACCGCTTTGTCCCCTTTACCATAGACGCACCGGCGACTGCCACAAATAGCACAATGCCCGTCAGCTCCACAATAAAAATCAACACGCCCCACATCGTTTTGTTTGCCGCAAGGAAACCAAAATAATAAGATGGGGACACCACGGAGCCATCCACAAACAGGGCAGACTGTCCAAAGTACAGACACAGGGCAATCAGCGCTGCAATCAGATAATCCAGACGGAACTCTGACACTGCCGCCATAAAGAACAGCATGGCAAGCGTTGCCACCAGCACCGAACCGTTCCAGAACGCCAGCGCTCCTAAAAATAATCCCATACCGACCGCCTGCTTTACGTCCAGCACGCCGAAAGCCGTCTTTGTGAAAAATAATGTTTTGAGCTGTTCCACCCGACAGGCAGCAGCAGGCTTTTTCTCCTCTGCTCCGCTGACCTTTTGCAGGCTTTCGCCCATACGCTCCACATATGGGAAAAACAATAAAACTGCCAGCACCAGCATAGCCAGCGCAAACGCCAGATGACGCTGGTTTAAATATACATTCAGATTCCAAAGTCCCCAGTTTTCATTCTGGGTGTAGCCAAGGAACTCCGTATTCTGCAAAAGCGAGTTAAGTACATTTCCCTTCCCCTGCTCTGCCATATAGCGGAACACGGTAAAGGAACTGCGGAATGTAAACAGAAATGCTGTCAGATAGCCACACAGCCTGCTTCTTGTTATCCTCACCACCAGTACAAACAGCAGCATATACACTGCCACCATGCCGAAAATACTCGGCAGGTTAAACGCATAATCAATCCTCATTCCTAAATACTCCAGATTACCCACCATAAACTGGAACATAAAATGATACCGGATATCCTCTCCGGCAAAATGGGCATACTGGGTCGGAAAATTGTCACTGACCGAAAAAGAACGAATCATACCAAGGTGTGGTGCAAAATCACTGAACACCGAATATCCGACATACAGATTTCCGTCCTCAAATTTCAGTGTCAGAAACATCAGCAGCCAGACAAACACCAGTGCCAGAAGCACATACAGAACCGGTCCAAAGGCAGAACCTTTCTTCTCCTGCTCCGTCTGCTCCCCTACTGAAGCTTCCTCTGCACTTTTTCCAGTGTTTTCCCCAAGAAAAAATTCCTTACTCTTTCGAAATCCGGACTGCAGCTTTTCCAGTCCTTTTCCCCGGATAAACCAGGCAGCCACCACGAAAACAACGATTCCCAGTGCCACCAGATTTCCATAAAACAGCGGTTCTTCCTTCCCCTGGAACATATATGCCGCCAGATACACCGTCCAGCTCACAAACAGCGTACCCGTCAGATACCAGGCCGGAAGCTCCACCAGAAACGCCGGAAGACCGCTGATAACTGCAGGCTTTTTCAATTCTTTAAAAAAGAAATCACAAAGCACCACACCGCATAACACGCATAGTAAAATATAGATAACACCCATCATTCTGCCGTTCCATCCTTAATCTTTTTCGAAACAAGGTATCTTGGCCGTCCCTTGATTTCATGATAAATTTTCATCAGATACATCCCAATGATGCCAAGACTTATCATTAACATACTGCCAATAAACAACTGTAATAAAATCACGGTGGTAAAGCCCTCCAGTGCATTTCCCATCAGATATCGTGCCAGTGTCTGTGCTCCCAGTACCAGGGAAACAAAAAACATGACGACTCCCAGTATGGTCACCAGCTGCAGCGGTGCGGAAGTATAGGAAGTAATCGAAGAAAATGCCAGTCCAGCCAGACGTTTTAAAGACCATTTGGTTTTTCCCATCACCCTTGGCTGTACCTCAAACGGCACCTGTTTCCGTTCAAAACCGACCCAGGCTGACATCCCCCGGAAAAAAGTCACCTTTTCCGGCATCTGCTGCATGGCCTCCACTACTTTCCGGTCCAGCAGTTTATAATCCGAAGCATTCCTCAAATCAATGCCTGTTGCTTTCAATAAAATTTTGTAATAACTTCTGGCGCAGAATTTATAGACAGCACCTTCCTTGCCACGGGAGCTTTTGACCCCCTCCACAACATCATACCCTTCTTCCTTCCAGTACTTTACCATCTCCGGAATCAGTTCCGGCGGGTCCTGTAAATCTGCATCCATGACAATCACTGCATCCCCAGATGCCGCATCCAGTCCGGCACAAAGTGCGGCCTCCTTGCCGAAATTGCGGCTCAGCCGCAGCGAAGTAACCCGCTTATTCTGTTCTGCCATCTGACGGAGTTTTGCCCAGGAATCATCCTTCGAACCATCGTCCACCAGCACAAATTCGTATTCTATCTGATTTTCCTGCAATATCCTTTCTACCACACCGACGGAGCTGATAATATGCTCCCCTTCGTTATACACCGGCATGATAACCGAAATTACTGGATTTTCTCTTCCAGCCATGCAATATCTTCTCCCTTAATTAACGTCAATTGCTCCATGGAGCATACTTCCATGGCTACCAGACGGTTTGCCTGGTTTACTACCATGGTTTCAAATATATTCCGGATACCTCTGGCGTTGCCAAATTCACTCTTTTCCTTCGCATCCATCGTATCCAGATACCCGGCCACCTTGTCCTTTAAGCCTTCTTCCAGAACAAGACCTGCTTTCTCTGCCATTCCCGCCAGAATTTCCACCAGTTCCTCCGTGGAATAATCCGGAAATGGTATAAAACGGTTAAAACGGGACACCAGTCCTGTGTTGGACTTTAAGAACCTCTTCATTTCCTCGGTATAACCAGCCACTATCACCACCAGATTGTCCCTGTGGTCTTCCATCAGCTTTACCAGTGTATCAATGGCCTCCCCGCCAAAATCATTGGACCCGGAAGGTGCCAGGGCGTACGCTTCGTCAATAAACAGAACCCCGCCCACGGCCTTTTCCACAACTTCCTTTACTTTCAGGGCAGTCTGTCCCACATACCCTGCCACCAGACCGGAACGGTCTGTTTCCGTCATTTCCCCATGGCTTAAAATGCCAAGTTCTTTGTATATTTTACCAACCAGTCTTGCCAGTGTCGTCTTTCCGGTACCCGGATTTCCGGTGAATACCATATGATACGACATCTCAATTTCCGGCAGACAGTATTTTTCCCTCATTTTCCGGACTTTGATTAAATTGACAAGCGAACGGATTTCCGTCTTGACCTCTGCCAGCCCAACCAAAGCATTTAACTCTTCCAGCAGCTCGTCCAGATGGGCAGCACCAATGAGTTCCAGAACATCGGTATCCGACAGCACCCTGTCCGGTTCCTCTGTCTGGTTCTCTTCCTTCTCTTCTTTCTCTTCTTCCAACCGGCTGTTCTCCGGCTGCTCCTCATAAATTTCCTGGTTCTCTTCCTGATTCTGCGTCCAGTCCGCTGCATACGTCCCATGTACGGCTTCCACCTGGGCTGCCTGTACCGTACCTGTCTGCTCCGTTTTATAAAACAGATGCCGTCTCTTATACAAATCAAAGTCCCCCACGGCATGAATAATTTCTTCATTACTCTTTTCTAAATCACCGTGACAAAGTTTCTTAAAAATATACTTGCTGTCCACCGCCTGGGACGGATTCTTTGCATTCTGCAGAAACATACCAATGCGGTCAAAATAAATGCCCAGATACTTTGTAGCCGCTACTTCCCGTCGTCCGTCCAGATACGCCTGGCACAGCATAATATTCAAAATACCATCAAAAAACAGCCCTGCCGTACCGGAATCATGCTCCACATCCCGTAAGGACAAAAGCTGAAACAGAATCGGTGGATTTTTCTGGAACTTTTCTGCTGCTTCATAAACTTTGGTATCCTCCGTTTCTGCCGTAAAGGACAGTTCCTTTCTCTCGGAAAGAGCAGCAATAAACTGTTTTTCTTCCCTTCCCAAATGACGGCAGTACACCGCAAAACAGACCAGCAGGGACTGGACATACAGCTCCAGCACCTCCTCCGGCTTCATATGCAGCACATTTTCTGCCTGCTCCCAGTATCCTTCTGTCTCCAGCATGGCACAAAAAGACTGCAGGGTACGATAATTTTCGCCCGCCATATAATATAATTGTTGATTGGAATATGCCTGCGTCATATCGGAACTCCTTTACAAAAAATCTTTATACTTAAATGGTACTATAAGCGTCCAGAAAAAGGAATATGTCATTTGCCCCATTCTGTCCCAGTTCTTCCATAATTTTTTTCCGTTCCCCGTTGAAAAGACGGTTCGCCGCCTCATTTGCCTCTTTCAGGCAGTCTGCATCCTGGTAGATATCACCAATTTTAAAGGTCATGTCCCCACTCTGCCGGATACCGAATAAATCTCCCGGTCCACGCAGCCGCAGATCCTCCGAAGCAATAAAAAAACCATCATTTGATTTATTTAAAATGCCCAGACGTTCCATCGTCTGTTCATCCCCATTTCCACTCATAATAATGCAGTAGGACTGGGCACTGCCACGACCTACACGGCCTCTCAGCTGATGCAGCTGGGCCAGTCCAAAACGCTCTGCGTTTTCAATCATCATCACCGTAGCATTCGGCACGTTGACGCCAACCTCCACCACGGTGGTGGAAACCAGAATCTGGATTTCCCCGGAGGCGAACCGCTCCATCACACTGTTTTTCTCGTCTGCCTTCATCCTGCCATGCAGTGCCCCCACGCAGATGGCTTCACCATACCGCTCCTGCAGCCGTTTTGCGTAATCGGTCACGTTTTCCAGCTCTGATTCTTCGCTTTCTTCCACCATCGGGCAGATAATATACGCCTGATGACCCTCCGCCAGCTGCTTTGCAATAAACTTGTATGCTGTCTCCCGGTAATCCGTGCCCACCACACAGTTTTTAATTGGCAGACGCTCCGCCGGAAGCTCTTTCATCACGGAAATATCCATGTCGCCATATAACATCATGGCAAGAGTTCTTGGAATCGGCGTGGCACTCATCACAAGAATATGGGGTTCTTCTCCCTTACCAGCCAGCTTTTCCCGCTGTTTTACACCAAACCGGTGCTGTTCATCAGTAATGACAAGACCAAGCCTTGCATATTCTGCCTTTTCCTGAATCAGCGCATGGGTGCCGATAATCACATCTGTTTCCTGGGTCCTCATCTTTTCATAGGCTTCCCGCTTTTCCTTTGCCGTCATGGAACCAACCAGCAGGGTAATCCTCACCCCGAACGGTGTCAGCAGCTTTTCTG